>NZ_JAJQJP010000027.1:0-41467 GCF_021245825.1 Gordonia metallireducens
GCTCGCGCGCGACCACCGGCCGGGGCGGCGTCCTTGCCCGACTTCGCGGCGGCGGCCGTGGCGGCGGTTGCCGCGGCGGCGCCGGCGGATTTCCGGCTGAACAGTTTGCGTGCGAGCCCACCGAGCGCCTTGGCGCCCTTCTTGGGTCCGCTCGCACCGACCGCCGGCTGAGCGCCAGTGTCGGCGTCGCCCTCCACGTCGGCGAAGTTGCGGTAGGCGTCGAAGTCCATCACGTCGGAGAACCCGCCGTCGGCCCGCTCGCGCGGATCGGCACCGGCGTCGACCTCGGAGAGGTCGTAGGTCACCACGTCGTCGGATTCGACGACGACGAGCCCCTCTTCGGAACCCTCCACGACCGGGATGATGCCGGTGACCGCGTTCGCCGACTCCTCGTCGACGGGGGCGGAGTCGCGGGGTGGGCTCATCCGCCGGGCAACGGAATCCGAGCTGAAGTCCCGGGTGGCCGGCGGTGCCTCGCCGAAACCGGGCATGCCGCTGGCGTTGCGACCGGACGTCGAGAACGGCCGGTCCGGACGGGAGCGGTCGGCGACCGGGCGGTCGTCGGCGGAGCGGCGCGCGACGGGGTTCCCCGACCGCGGGAACGGACCGCTGGGGCTGCCGGTCCCCGACCAGCCCGCGGGACCCCAGGCGCGGGGTGCGGCCGACTCCGGGCCGGAGGTCTCGGGATCGGAGGTTTCCGCGGGTTCGGGGGCTTCCTCGGGTTCCGGAGCCGACGGTTCGGTGGCCGATTCGGGCGTCGAGGGCTCCGGTGCCGATGCGGCCTCGGGGGCTTCCGTCTCCGGCTGCTCGACCTCGGCGACCTCGTCCCGGGGTGCCTCGACCTCGGGTGTCTCCGCCGCTGCGGGTTCGGCCGCCTTCTCGTTCGCGGGCTTCGCGTCGCCGGGAGCGGGCGTGTCACCGGCGTGTGCCGCGGACGCGTCGGTGATCGTCGGGATCTCGCCGGTCAGCTCGGACACCGAGACCGATCCGTCGCGACCTGCGCGCCGACGGCCGCGACCGTCACGCCGCGTGGGCGTGGTGCCGCCGGCCGCCTGCGAGCGCGCGAGTAGTTCCGATACCGAAATGGGTCGAGATTCGGGCTCCGAATCCTTCGACATGAAGTGGCTCTCCGTCCTCGAACGTCACCGGATGCCGGTTGAGCGCATCCGCTTGGGTACTTCTCGGCGCTCGTGGACGCACCGTCGACCGTCTCCCCCATCCCGCGTGCCCGTGGGCATCGCAGACCGGATCAGCCGACGCCGCCCCGGGCGCCAGTCGTCTGTGAGGGCTCGAACGAGTCGGCTGGTTCCGCATCGAGTCGACGCAAGATCACACCCTCCCGCAGAGCCCACGGACAGATTTCCAGTGTATCGACTCGGAGGGCCCGCATAGCCGCCTCCGCCACGAGCGCGCCGGCGACCAGCTGACCGGCACGATCGGCGCTGACGCCCTCGAGTTCGGCGCGATCGGAGCGGGTCATGCGGGAGATGAAGGAGATGAGCTGACGGAGTCCGCTCGTCGTCAGTTCGCGCCGGACGCGGGGTCCCGCGCTCGACGGTGCCGCGCCGGTGAGACGGGCGAGGCTGCGGAAGGTCTTCGAGGTGCCGACACACAGGTCGGGTGCGCCGGGCGCGAGTAGCTCCTTGGCGGGGGTGCGCAGCTCCGCGTCGAGCCAGTCCCGCAGGACACCGATCCGACGCCGGTCCGGCGGGTCGTCGGGCAACCACTCGCGGGTGAGTCGTCCGGCGCCGAGCGGCAGCGACAGCGCGACGTCGGGTTCCTCGTCGACGCCGTTGGACATCTCCAGCGAACCGCCACCGATGTCGAGGGCGAGGATGCGGCCCGCGCTCCAGCCGTGCCAGCGGCGGACGGCGAGGGAGGTGAGACGTGCCTCGTCGCGACCGGAGAGGACCGCGATGCGCACCCCGGTGCGCTTCTCGACCTCGTCGAGCAGGTCGTCGGAATTGGCGGCATCACGGACGGCCGAGGTCGCGAAGGCCATCATCTGCTCGCAGCCGGAGGTGCCGGCGATGTGGGTGAACTCGTCGACCGAGTCGATCAGCTTCGACACCGCTTTGTCGCTCATCCGCCCGTCGGCGTCGATCTGTTCGGCCAGGCGCAGAACGGCCTTGGTCGAACTCATGGGCGTCGGGTGGCCACCGCGATGTGCATCGACCACCAGGAGGTGGACAGTGTTGCTGCCCACGTCCAGAACTCCTAAGCGCACGGGTCAACGGTAGTGCAGCCGCCGTCTCGGCACGATCCCGGCTACCGTTGTAGTCGTGACCGCACTCTCGCCGTCCGCGCCACGAATCACGCCCGCCCCGGAAGTCGAACTCGACTTTCCGCGTGAATGGTACGAATTCGTCGATCCGGCCGATCCCGAACACTTCATCAGAGCCGACCTCACCTGGCTGCTGTCGCACTGGACGTGCGTCTTCGGCACCCCGGCCTGCCAGGGCATCCTGCCCGGACGCGAGACCGACGGCTGCTGCAGCCACGGCGCCTACCTGTCCGACTCCGACGATCGGGAACGTCTCGCCCACGGCGTCTCCATGCTCACCCCGGAGGACTGGCAGTTCTACAAGAAGGGCTCGGGCAAGAACCCGCTCGGCCCCAAGGGGTATCTCGAGGAGGGCGACCTCGACGACGAGCCCGCACTCAAGACGCGACTTCACAAGGGCGCGTGCATCTTTCTCAACCGGCCGGGCTTCGAGGGCGGCGTCGGATGCGCGCTGCACTCGATGGCCCTGCGCAAGGGACTCGAGCCGCTGACCGTGAAGCCCGACGTGTGCTGGCAGTTGCCTGTGCGCCGCGAGCAGGACTGGGTGGAACGTCCCGACGGCACCCAGGTCCTGCAGACGACGATCACCGAGTTCGACCGCCGCGGCTGGGGCGAGGGCGGCCACGATCTCAAGTGGTACTGCTCGGGATCACCCGACGCCCACGTCGGCGCGAAGCAGGTGTGGGAGTCCTATGCGCCCGAGCTGACCGAACTCCTCGGCGCGCCGGCCTACGAGGCGCTCGCCGCCGCCTGTCGGCGTCGTAACGGGCTGGGACTCATCGCCGTTCACCCGGCGACCACGGCCGCGACTGCCCGTCGCGAGACCGACGTCAAATACGAGCTGCAACCGCCGGAGTGACCCGGGTGCGCGGGAGACCGCGCACCCGTGTCAGGCCTCGAGTTTGTACCCGAGACCGCGGACGGTGATGAGGTGCTTCGGGTTGCCCGGGTCGGGCTCGATCTTGGAGCGCAGCCGTTTGACGTGCACGTCGAGGGTCTTGGTGTCGCCGACATAGTCCGCGCCCCAGACCCGGTCGATGAGCTGCCCGCGGGTCAGGACACGGCCGGCGTTGCGCAGGAGATACTCGAGGAGATCGAACTCCTTGAGCGGCAACGTGATCGACTCACCGTTGGCTGACACGGTGTGTCGCTCGACGTCCATCCGGACCGGGCCCGCCTCGAGGACACCGAGATCGAGGTCGTCCTCGCCGGCATCCGCGCCGCGTCGCAGGACCGCCCGGATACGGGCGATGAGCTCGCGCGCCGAATACGGCTTCGTCACATAGTCGTCGGCGCCGAGTTCCAGTCCGACAACCTTGTCGATCTCGGCGTCGCGGGCCGTCACCATGATCACCGGCACGTTCGACCGGGCACGCAGGGCCTTGCAGATCTCCGTCCCCGACATCCCGGGGAGCATCAGGTCGAGGAGGACGATGTCGGGGCTCACGCGGTCGAAGGCGGGCAGCGCCTGGGCACCGTCGTTGACGATGCTTGCCTCGAACCCCTCCTTGCGCAACAGGAAGGCCAGCGGATCGGCCAGCGATTCCTCGTCCTCGACGATCAGCACGTGGGTCAACTCTCGGATTCCTTGTCGTCAGCGGACCAGCCCACGTCGGACAGGTCCTCGGGGATGCACAGCGTGAACGTGGAGCCGGTACCCGGTTCGCTCCACAGCTTGATCGTGCCGCCGTGATTGGCGGCCACGTGTTTGACGATCGCCAGGCCCAGACCGGTGCCACCGGTCATCCGCGACCTCGCCTGGTCGACGCGGAAGAAGCGCTCGAAGACACGCTGCTGGTCTGCGCGGGCGATCCCGATGCCGCGGTCGGTGACGGCGATCGCCACCATCGGACGTCCGGCGTCGGTGATGATGCGGCGACTGACCGAGACGACCGTGTTCGACGGCGAGTAGGCGATGGCGTTGGAGATCAGATTGCTCAGGGCCGTCATGAGCAGCACACGGTCGCCAGAGATCGTCGCGCCGAGCGGCTCGTCGGACCGTAGCTCGATGGACGCCGCCTCGGCCGTCAGCGTCGCCGCGGCGAGAGCGTCGTCGACCAGCTCGTCGACGTCGATCCGGGTGAACTCGGGGGTGTCGCCGTCCTGCAGCCGGGACAGCGCGAGCAGCTCGCTCACCAGCCTGCCCATCCGTTGGGTCTCCCCCACCACCCGCTGGCCGAAGTGCTGGACCGACTCGATGTCGTCGGAGGATTCCAGGAGGGCCTCGGCGAGCAGGCCGATCGCCCCGACCGGCGTCTTGAGTTCATGCGACACGTTCGCCACGAAGTCGCGGCGGGTGGCCTCGAGGCGCTTGTGTTCGGTGTCGTCGAGGCCGTAGACGACGGCGTACCGCTCATCGTCCTGCGCCACCACCTTGGCCAGGCAGCGCACATGTTCGACGGTGGGCCGCGGGGTGCGGCCGGTGGAGACGAAGCCGAGGGTCGAGGTCGGCGGGCTGAACTCGAAATGTTGCTCGACGGCGGTGTCGAGGACGTCCTTCACCGCATCCCAGACGGGGTCGGCGAGCAGCATCTCGCGGACGATGCCCAGTTCGACCGCCCGGTGGTTGAACATCACGACGTCGCGGAACTCGTCGACCACGGCGACGGCGGTCGTCGAGTTGCGGACGACCATGCTCAGCAGGCCGGCCTTGGTCATCCGGCCGTCGGCGGTCGTCGACGTGACATCGGAATCGCGGATCTCGGCCGAGGCGGGCACCACCCTCGGGACCTGTGCGCGATCGGTGGCCGGGACGGGCAGGACGGCGTCGGATCGTGGGGACGTGTGTGCGCGGCCGAACCAGGAACGGAGGGCGAGGCGTCGGGGCGACCCGGGGGCGCCGAGACGACGACCCAGCATGACTCCGAGGACGAGCGCGAGCACGAACGCGATCGTCGCGGCTGAGATTGCGGCGGCCACGGACCCAGCTTACGGCGGAACCAACGCGAGCTGCACAGATGTCGCAGCTGTTCGGCAGCTGTTCACGTGCCGTTCGCCGAAGACCCGACGACCACCGCACCGTCCGCGGATGGGGCTCACGCCGCCGGCGAGGGTCACTGAGGGACCGGCACCGCCATGTCGGCGAACTCCGGATGGCGCTCGATGAAACGCTGCACGTATGAGCAGACCGGCACGACCTGCTTGCCACTCGTCCGGATGTCCTCGAGGACGAACCGAACCAGTTGTCCCGCATAGCCGTGCCCACTGTATTGCTCACGGACCACCGTGTGGGTGAGCACGACCTGGTAGGGCTCGGAGACATAGTCGAGGTACCCGACCACCTCGTCCTCGCCGAAGGAATCAGAGACGAGAATCGCCTCATACCGTTCCTGAGCAGGTGAATGATCGATCCGAAGGGTGCCCACATCCGCCATAGCGTCTAATGTAGCGCGCGTCACACCAAAGAAGCTATGACGATTGTGTTACGCGCTCGCCGCCCGGCGTTTCCGGGCGGCGAGCGCGCGTGTCGAAGCTGTTTTCGTCGACTACTTCTGACCCTGGGCCGCCACCGCGGCCGCGCCGGCCGCAGCCGCCTCGGGGTCGAGGTAGGTGCCGCCCGGGTTCAGGGGCTTGAGGTTCTCGTCGAGGTCGTAGCGCAGCGGGTTGCCGGTGGGGATGTTCAGGCCCGCGATGTCCTCGTCGGAGATGCCGTCGAGGTGCTTGACGAGCGCCCGGAGCGAGTTGCCGTGTGCCGCGACGAGCACGGTCTTTCCGGCCTTGATGTCGGCGGCGATCGTCTCGGTGAAGTACGGGATCATCCGGGCCACGACGTCCTTGAGGCACTCGGTCAGCGGCACCTCGTCGAGGTCGGCGTACCGCGGGTCGCCGACCTGGCTGTACTCGGCATCGGGCTCGATGGCCGGCGGCGGGGTGTCGTAGCTGCGACGCCACAGCATGAACTGCTCCTGGCCGTACTTCTCCAGGGTGTCGGCCTTGTTGAGACCCTGGAGCGCACCGTAGTGACGCTCGTTGAGACGCCAGTCGCGGACCACCGGGATCCAGTGGCGGTCGGCGGTGTCGAGAGCGATCTGCGCCGTCGAGATGGCGCGTCGCAGAAGCGAGGTGTAGAGGACGTCGGGCAGCAGATCGTGCTCGACGAGCAGTTCACCGGCCCGTACGGCCTCGGCCTTGCCCTTGTCGGTGAGCGCCACATCCACCCATCCGGTGAACTGGTTGGACGCATTCCATTCGCTCTCGCCGTGACGCATCAAGATCAGGGTGCCGTTGCTCATGGGCGATAGTTTCGCACAGTCGCACCGAGGCCTCTTCTCACCGTCCGGCCATTTGGTGGTCATCGCCGCAATTCGCCCGGCGACCGCCACTTCCGAGGTCTAGCGTTATCGCATGGCAGCCAGCACAAACGCCGGCGAGACCGGCAAGAACGCGGCGCAGCAGCCCGAGCTCAAACGCGTACTGGGCTGGAAGCTGCTGCTCCTGTTCATCATCGGCGACATCCTGGGCACCGGCGTCTACGCGCTGACCGGCCAGGTGGCGGGCGAGGTCGGGGGCGCGGCGTGGCTGCCGTTCCTCATCGCCTTCTCGGTCGCGACGCTCACCGCGTTCTCCTACCTCGAACTGGTGACGAAGTATCCACAGGCCGCCGGGGCAGCGCTCTACGTGCACAAGGCTTTCGGCATCCACATCGTCACGTTCATCGTGTTGTTCACGGTGATGTGCTCGGGAATCACGTCCGCGACGACGGCCTCCCGCGCGTTCGCGGTGAACATGCTGACCGCGTTCAGCGGCGGAGAGTCCCCTGACGCCACCGATCCCGCGCTGTTCGCGGTGGCCGTCGGATTCCTCCTGCTCGTCATGTTCATCAACTTCCGCGGCGTCGCCGAGGGCGTCGGCACCAACGTCGTCCTGACCCTCGTGGAATTGACCGGTCTGCTGCTCGTGCTGTTCATCGGCTACTGGTTCATCGTCGGCGGCAACGCCGAACACTGGGATGCGGTGGTGGCCTTCGAGAGTCCCGACGACAAGAACGTCTTCATCGCGGTCACCGCCGCGACCTCGTTGGCCTTCTTCGCGCTCGTCGGCTTCGAGGACTCGGTCAACATGGCCGAGGAGTGCAAGGAGCCGACGCGCATCTTCCCGAAGGTCATGCTGAGCGGCCTGGGCATCACGGCCGCGATCTACGTCCTGATCGCGATCTGCGCGGTCGCGATCGTGCCCGTCGGGGTGCTCGCCGAGAGCGAGACGCCGCTCGTCGACGTCGTACAAGCCGCCGCGCCGGACTTCCCGATGTCGGATCTGCTGCCGTGGATCTCGATGTTCGCGGTCGCCAACACCGCCCTGATCAACATGATGATGGCGAGCCGCCTGCTCTACGGCATGGCCAAGCGTGGCGTCCTGCCCAAGTTCCTGGCCTACGTTCATCCGGGACGCCGGACCCCCGTCGCGGCCATCGTCTTCACCACGGTCATCGCCCTGTTGCTGCTCACCTACGTGAGCTCCGACCCGAAGGGTTCCATCGTCGGACTGCTCGGCGGCACCACCGCGCTACTGCTGCTCGCGGTGTTCACCATCGTCAACGTTTCGGTTCTCGTGCTACGTCGGGACACGGTGGAGCACAAGCACTTCCGCACCTCGACGCCGGTCGCCGTGCTCGGCGTACTCACGTGCGGCTACCTCACCCTGCCGATCACCGGCCGCGATCCCGAACAGTATGTGATCGCCGGTTGGCTGTTGCTGATCGGCGTGCTCCTGTGGGCCCTGACCTACTGGTGGAACAGCCGCTCCGGCGACCATGCGATCGGTTACGACGAGGTGCCGCCGCATCAGATGAGCTGACGGCCTCGCGGAGAGGCCGGATATGAAACGACCCCCAACCGGGTGATCACCTGGTTGGGGGTCGTTTCTGGTAGCGGGGACAGGATTTGAACCTGCGACCTCTGGGTTATGAGCCCAGCGAGCTACCGAGCTGCTCCACCCCGCGTTGCAAGGAGCAACACTATCCGCGGGGTGCGTCCTGCACCAAATCGGCAGCTCGGACGGGTCCTTGTCCTGCGCCCGGACCTACTTGCGCAGGTCCTTGCGGAGGATCTTGCCCGACGCCGACTTCGGGATCGCGTCGATGAACTCCACCGCACGAACCTTCTTGTGCGGGGCCACCTTCGACGCCACGAACTCCATCACCTCGTCGGCGGTCAGCTCGGCCTCGGGCTGCCGGACGACGAACGCCTTCGGGATCTCCTCCCCCGACTCCGCATCGATCGCCCCGACCACCGCCGCGTCGGCGATCTTCTCGTGGGTCAGCAGCAACGCCTCCAACTCCGCCGGCGGCACCTGGTAGCCCTTGTACTTGATGAGCTCCTTGAGCCGGTCGACGATGTAGACGCAGCCCGTCGGGTCGACCTGAGCGAGGTCGCCGGTGTGCAGGAACCCGTCGGCGTCGATGGTGTCGGCGGTCGCCTGGTCGTTGTTGAGGTAGCCGAGCATCACGTTCGGACCCTGCACCCACAACTCGCCCGGCTCGGAGAGCCCTTCCTGCGGCAGCGGTAGGTCCTCACCGGTGGCGGGATCGACGATCTTGTTCACCGTGTTCGGCACCGGCCAACCCGTCGACGACAGCGGCGGATCCTCACGCCCCAGCGTGGCCTGGGTGTCGAAGGGGATGATGTGGGACACCGGGGACAACTCGCTCATGCCGTAGCCCTGCAGCATGTGCAGATCCAGACGCTTGGCCACGGCCTGGCCCAGCTCGTCGTCGAGCGGGGCCGCACCCGACATCATCGTGTGCAGCGAGGACAGGTCGTAGTTGTCCACGATCGGATGCTTCGCGAGCGCCACCGCGACCGGCGGCGCGATGTAGGCCATCGTCACCTTGTGGTTCTGGATGTTCTCCAGGAACTCCACGAGGTCGAAGCGCGGCATGATGACCAGCGAGCCGCGAGCCGCAAGGGCCGCGTTGAGCAGCACGGTCATGCCGTAGATGTGGAAGAACGGCAGCACCGCGATCACCACGTCGTCGGCGGTCATGCCCTGCAACGGACGGAGCTGGGCGACATTGGCGACCAGGTTGCGGTGAGACAGCGCCACGCCCTTGGGGTTTCCGGTGGTTCCGGAGCTGTAGGGCAGGACCGCGACGTGGGTGCTCGGGTCGAACGAGACGTCCGGCGCCGGGAGGTTCGCACCGAGGAGGTCGATCGCGTTCGGGTGACCCGAGGCGTCCTGGCCCTCGCCGTCGAGGACGATGAGGTTCTCCGCGGACAGTCCCACCTCGTCGGCAGCCGCCTTGGCCTGCTCGAACATCGGCGAGATGGTGACCAGCATCTTGGCGCCGGAATCCCGCAGCTGCTTGGCGATCTCGGTCGCGGTGAACAGCGCGTTGATCGTCGTGGCCGTCGCACCCGCACGCAGGATGCCGTGGAACACGGTCGCGAACGCCGGGATGTTCGGCGAGAGGATGCCCACCACGTCCCCGACCCCGATCCCGCGCGACGCCAGGGCCCCGGCCGCGGCCTCGATCTGACCGACCAGCTGACCGTAGGTGGTCGTCGAACCCGACTTCGGGTCCACCAGGGCGATCCGCTCGCGGTCCTCGTCGGCGACCGACCCGAACAGGTAGTCGAAGACACTCACGTCGGGGATCTCGACGTCGGGGAAAGGACTCGTGAAGCTCATGACACCTCCGGTGATGGGTCGGTTTTGCCCGCCTACCGTATCAACACCCATTGACACGGTGTGACCTGGACCTCTCCATCCAACCAAATCCTCCCGGCCGCGTGGGCACCACCTACGAGAACCGGCCCCCGAACCTCCGGAGCGCAGGGGCGACCCCTCGCCGGTTGAATAGGCGAGGAGCTTGCGACGAGGCGTATCGAAACCCGCTGCCGCTCTACAGCGCGGTTACCGGGCGCGATTCTCAGTCGTCGGACGCGGGCTCGTCGCTGGAGGTCTGCGCCCCCTCGACCACGGACTCCCCTGGAACGTAACGTCCTTCCAGCGGGGCGCCGGCCTCGGGCAATGCCTCCTTGTCGATGAGGTGCTCGAAGGCCAGGAGATTGCGGAGGGATTCACCGCGTGAGACGCGCCAGGCCCACTCGCGCTGGATCGAGGAGAGGAAGCCGAGTTCGAGCAGGGTGTTGAAGTCGCCGTCGGCAGCCTCGAGGACCTGCCCGAGGACGCGGTCGAGTTCGTCGGAGCCGAGCGCGTCGGCCGAGATCCGGCCGACGAGATAGATGTCGCCGGTGTTGTCGATGGTGTAGGCGACGCCGTACAGCCGACGGTTCCGCTTGAGCAGGTATCGGTAGACGCCGGCGTGGTTCTCGTCGGGTCGGCGGCACACGAAGGCCTCGACCCTGACCCCGTGTTCACTGGCGGTGAGGAGCACCGTCGTCTTGAGCTTCTGCTCGCCCGGGAGTTCCAGGATGACGTGGTCGACGTCGGCTCCCCCGCCGCCCTTGCGCGAGTAGGCGATCTCGTTCTCGGTCAGTGTCTTCTCGAGCAGGTCGACGACCTCGGTGCGACTCACGACATCCTCTCGGTGGGGAACGGGTACTGCGAGACCCTCAGACGGTCACCCGATTGCGCCGCCGACGCCAGCGTCGACGAGCCCGGGCGGGGCCGCCCGGTGTCTGTGCCGCCGCCTGCTCGGCATCCTTCTGCGCCGCATCGGTTTGGGCGGCAAAGGACTCCATCGCCCGGCGGTAACTCTCGATGAGCTGGTCGACGGTGTGCTCCCAGGAGAACTTCTCGGCGTGCCGGCGGGCGTTGCGGCCGAGTTCGGCCAGGCGATCAGGTTGCGCCAGAAGCTTTTCCAGAGCGTTCGTCCAGTCGCCGGGCACATGACCGTTGACGAGCACACCGGTGCGGCCGTTGTCGACGGCGACGCCGAGACCGCCGACATTGGCGGCGATGACCGGCGTCCCACAGGCCTGCGCCTCGATGGCCACGAGACCGAAACTCTCGGAATGGCTGGGTACCGCGACCAGGTCCGACGCGCGGTACACCTGGCGGAGACGATCCGACGGTTGCGGCGGAAGGAAGGTGACGGACTCGGAGATCCCCAGTTCGGCAACCTGATCCATGAGCGCGGTGGGGCGCTGCAGCCCGGAGCCCGACGGCCCGCCGACGATCAGGAGCCGCAGCCTGCGCCCGGACGCGACGGCGTCCTTGATCAGCGGCGCCATCGCGGTGACGAGGAGGTCGGGGGCCTTCAGCGGCTGGATCCGTCCCACGAACGTCACGATCGTCTCGTCGGGATCGAGACCGAGGATCGACCTGGCCTCGGCCGACGAGCCGGGCGTGTAGCACTCGAGGTCCGCGCCCGGCGTCACCACGTCGATGCGGTCGGCATCGGCGTCGTACATCGAGAGCAGTTCCGCCGCTTCGGTTTCGGTGTTCGCGACCAACCGGTCGGCCTCGCCCACCACCTGCTGCTCGCCGATGACGCGCAGCTGCGGCTCGGCGGTGTCGCCCTCGGCCAGGGCGGCATTCTTCACCGCGGCGAGGGTGTGGGCGGTGTGCACCAGCGGCACGCCCCAGCGGTCGCGCGCCAGCCAGCCGACCTGCCCGGACAGCCAGTAGTGGGAGTGGATCACGTCGTAGTGGCCCGGCGCCTGCGCCGCCTCGGCGCGGAGGACGCCCGCGGTGAAGGCGCAGAGCTGGGCGGGGAGGTCTCGCTTGTCGAGACCCTCGAACGGGCCGGCGACGACGTGGCGGACGGTCACCCCCGGTGCGGCCGCGACCGACGGCGCGTCGGACGACGAGGTCGCCCGGGTGAAGATCTCGACCTCGATGCCGCGTCGGGCCAGTCGGATCGCCGTCTGCCAGACGTAGACGTTCATCCCGCCCGCGTCGCCGGTACCCGGCTGCGCCAACGGCGAGGTGTGCACGGAGATCAGCGCAACACGCCGCGGCAACGGACTCGAGGTCATGGTCTCCACCTTAGAGAAATGACCGCGACGGTGACGCGCGCCCTCCGCGTCGACCAGCGCACACCGCAGATCGCTGACGGCTTCGCGCCCGGCCCGGCCATCCCCTACACTGTTTTCGGTAACGATTGTCATTTGCGTAAAGGGTGTCATGAGGAAAAAGCTTCTGGCCGCGGCCGGAGCCCTGTCCGCGGCCGCGCTGGTCCTGGCCGGCTGCTCGAGCGACTCCGGAAGCGGGGACGGCACCCCGACCGTGGTCGCGTCGACCAACGTCTGGGGCGCGGTCGCCTCGGCCGTCGCCGGCGACAAGGCGACCGTCACCTCCGTCTACACCAGCACCGAGGGCGACCCCCACGAGTTCGAGCCGTCTGCCGCCGACACCGCGACGATCGCCGACGCCGACATCCTCGTCATGAACGGCGGCCACTACGACGCCTACATGGAAGAGGCTGCCGAGTCCTCGGGCGCAACCGTCGTCGACGCCTACGCCCTCACCCGCAGCGACGACCACGACGCGCACGATCACAGCGCAGACGACCACGCGGATCACGCCGAGCACGACCACGGCGACGAGAACGAGCACGTCTTCTACGACCTGCCCGTCGTCGCCGAGGTGGCCGACAAGGTCGCCGACGCCCTCGCCGAACAGGACCCGGCGAACGCGGAGACCTACCGCTCGAACGCCGAGACCTTCACCGGCGGCATCGACGAGCTCCGGACCGAGGTCGCCGGCATCCGCAAGGCGCACGACGGCACGAAGGTGGCCCAGACCGAACCGCTCGCGGGATACCTGCTCACCGAGGCCGGCCTGATCGACGCGGCTCCGGCCGGGTTCACCCAGGCCGTCGAGGAGGGGCAGTCGCCGTCGGCCGCGGACCGCGCGGCCATGCAGGACCTGCTCGCCTCCCGCGACGCCGCCGTCCTGATCTACAACGTCCAGGCCGTCGACCCGGTGACGCAGGCGATGCTCGACGTCGCCGAGTCCGCGAAGGTGCCCGTGGTCGAGTGCACCGAGACCCTCCCGGACGGCGTCACCGACTACCTCGTCTGGCAGCGCGCACAGATCGACGCGCTCGCATCAGCCCTCGACGCCGAGAAGAGGTGACCGCGATGACGGCGGGAGCCGACCCGGTGGTCACGTTCTCGGGTGCGCGGCTCGGCTTCGGCGACCGCGTGCTCTGGGACGACCTCGACCTGACGATCCGACCGGGAGAGTTCGTCGCCGTCCTCGGGCCCAACGGTTCGGGAAAGACCTCGTTCCTCCGCGTCCTGCTGCGTCAGTACTCGCTCGACCGCGGCACCGTGGCGACGACCGACCGGATCGGTTACATCCCGCAGCAGCACGCCGACGAGGGTGACCCGATGGCTCTCCGCGGCCGGGACCTGGTCGGTTTCGGCGTCGACGGCAACCGGTGGGGACTCGGTCTGCGCGGCCGGTCGCGCCGGCGTCAACTCGTCGACCAGGCGCTCGCCGCGGTCGACTCGTTGCCCTACGCCGACGCCCCGCTCGGTGTCCTCTCCGGAGGCGAACAGCAGCGGCTGCGCGTGGCCCAGGCGGTCGTGAGCGATCCCGACCTCCTGCTGTGCGACGAACCGCTGGCGAGCCTCGACCCGACCAATCAGCAGGTGGTCGTCGACCTCATCGACCAGCGCCGCAAGCAGGCGGGAACCGCGGTCGTGTTCGTCACGCACGAGATCAACCCGATCCTCCCCTACGTCGACCGTGTGCTCTATCTGGTCGGCGGACGGTTCCGTGTCGGCACCCCCGACGAGGTGATGACCACCGAGACGCTCAGCGAGCTGTACGGCAGCGACGTCGAGGTGCTCCGGGTCAACGGTCGCCTCATCGTGATCGGCGGCGAGGACGCCCACCACTGCGTCGACATCGCCGAGGCCGGGAGTCAGCCCCTATGAGCGTGACTCCGCTGGCCGCCGAACGACAGTTCAGCGACCTCTGGGACTTCTCGACGACCATCGACCTACTCGGTTACGACTTTGTGCAGCAGGCGCTGCTCGCCATGATGCTGCTGGGGCTGATCGGCGGCCTGCTGGGCCCGCTGATCGTCGCGCGGCAGATGTCGTTCGCGGTCCACGGTTCCAGTGAGCTGTCGGTGACCGGCGCCGCCGCCGCCCTGCTCGCCGGCTTCAGCGTGAACCTCGGCGGCGTGATCGGTGCGGTCCTCGCCGCGGCGGTCTTCGGCATCCTCGGCGCCAAGGCGCGCGAACGCGATTCGGTGATCGGTGTCGTGATGGCGTTCGGCCTGGGCATCGGTGTCCTGTTCCTCGCCCTGTACGGCCGGATCGGCACCGGCTTCGCGCTGTTGACCGGGCAGGTCGTCAGCGTCGGACTGGAAGGCCTGGTCGCGATCGCGATCACGACGGCGATCGTGGTGGCGGTGCTCGCCGTGATCTACCGGCCGCTGCTGTTCGCGTCGACCGATCCGCGGGTGGCGCAGGCGCAGGGCGTCCCGGTGCGCACGCTCTCGGTGGTGTTCGCGATCATCATGGGCCTCGCCTGCGCGCAGGGCGTCCAGATCATCGGCGCACTGCTGGTGATGTCCCTGCTGATCACCCCGGGTGCCGCCGCTGCACGGGTGACCGCCAACCCGATGCGGGCGCTGGTGCTGTCGGTGATCTTCGCCGAGGTCGCCGCGGTCGGCGGCCTGCTGATGTCGCTCGCGCCGAAACTCCCGGTCTCGGTCTTCGTCACGATCATCTCGTTCGTGATCTACGTCGTCTGCCGCGTCATCGGCTCACGCCGCGTGCACACCACTCGCTAGTACTCCTCGGCGAACCCCGGATTGCACCGGGCGCCGATCATGTCCTCCTCGGTGACGACTGGCCGTCCGGGTTCCAGGTTCCAGCTCGGCTTCTCCGGTTCGATGATCCGCGCGAACCGCCAGTGACAGTCGAACTGTGCCTGCATTCCGGGGGTGTCGGCAGTCGCGTCGAGTCCGACGACCTCCCGCCACGCCGCGGCCATCGCCGACGGTTCCTGGGTGTACCGACCCGACGTCGTCGGGAAGACCGAGAGGCTGGGGCCCACCTCGGTGTCCGTCCACTCGACGCGTTCGATGAAGGGCGGCCGGTAGACCACCGTCGGAGTGGTCGACCGACTCGTGGGGCCCGGTCCCGTCGTGGGGGTGGACGTCGGGACAGAATCCGCACTCACCTGACTCGGCGTCGACGCCGTGCCGAGCGACTCGCCCGCGTCGTCGGATCCCGAACCGCAGCCCGCGAGAAACATCGAGCTCGCGACACCGCCCACAACGGTCAAAGCACAGATTCGCGCCGTGATCGCCCCGAAGCCTTTCGTCCCCATACGGCCACCGTAGGGCACGAGTAGCCTGCATCTGTGATTAACCGCGGGGGGCGCCAACTCGATCAGTCCGTCGACCTCTTGCTGGATCGCAACCCGACCACCGTCGACTACCTGCGGAGCCATCACGACACGACGTCTCCCGATGGGCCCGAACACTTCTCGGTGGTCTACGACAAGACCATCCGGATGCTGTCCACCGAACCCGACTACGCGGTCGACGAGTTCACCGAGGTCCGCGCGCCGACGCTGGTGGTGATCGCCGACCGGGGCCTGGTGCGGATGGAGCACGCACTGGACATCGTCCGCACGCTGCCGAACGCCCGGTTCGCGGTGCTGCCCGGGACGCACATCCTGCCGGTGGAGGCGCCCGAGCTGTTCAACCCGCTCGCGCTGTCGTTCCTCGCCGCCGACCCGCCGACCGACTGGCTACCGGGCTGACGGACCGGACGGACGGTCAGGCCCCGGAGGGCGCGTGCACCCGGTACCAGGCCTGACGACGCAGGGTGTCGGGATCGGCGACGACCCGATCCGGGTCGTTGATGACCAGGACCTTCCGTTCGTCGGTGGTGTAGACCGGCCAGCCCAGACCGGGGTCGCCGGTGCGGGCGAAAGCACCCCAGCGCCCCTGCACGTTCTCGGTGACCCGGCGTGTGCCCGGCCAGTCGGCGATGGCGAGGCCAGCCCCCATCGGCGCCCGGTAGGCACCGAACACGGTGAACAGTTCCGTCGCGTGCGTCGCGCCGAAGCCCGTCGCGTCCAGCACCTTCGTCCGGTAGTCGTAGCGGTAGACGTAGGTCGGCGCGACCTTGCTGTGCCCGTCGGCGAAGGCGGTCATCGGCGCCCAGAAGATCGAGTCGCCGGCCAGCCGGATGCGGTCGCGGTCGCCGTTGCCGTACTGGGCGGCGATCTCGCGGCGGACCTCCTCGTCCTCCACCCGCATCAGCATGCGTTCGGAATCGGGTAGGACGTTCCAGAGTTTCGCGAAGAGCTTGCCCTCGTCCTTGTTGCTCCCGATCACCAGCGGCACCGGCACCGTCAGGCCCTCGGTCGCCGCCGCCAGCGGCGAGCGCGGCAGCACGTCACCGTCGACGACCGGCGCGAACGGGATCGCCCCGCCGGACGACTTGGTCGCGAAGCGCATCAGCCGGTTGCCGGCCTCGAGCAACAGGGCCGGGTTGGGTGTGGTGAGGAGGCGCTGCGCCTCGGCCGGGTCGATGGGGTCCTCGGTGCGTTCCATCGAGGTGTTCCGACGCTGCGGGTCGCGCAGGATCCGGACGAACTCGTCGGCGTAGACGGTCGCCTCGTCCTGCTCGACCACGAGTTCGGGTGCCGGGCTCTGCGCGATGGCGTGGTGGAACAGGCCGGTGGCCTCCGGCGCGGACAGCAGGGCGAGCACCGATGAGCCGCCGGCGCTCTCGCCGAAGACGGTCACGTTGTCGGGGTCGCCGCCGAACGCGGCGATGTTCTCCTGCACCCAGCGCAACGCGGCGATCTGGTCGCGCAGACCCGCATTGGTGTCGAACGGCCGGTCGTCCGTGGCGAACTGCGAGAGGTCGAGGAAACCGAACGGCCCGAAGCGGTATTGGATCGTCACCACGACGACGTCCTGGGCGCGGGCCAGGAAGGCGGCGTCGTAGAGCGGCGTCGCGGCGGTACCGAGGATGAAGGCGCCGCCGTGGATGAAGACCATCACCGGGCGCGGCCTGCTCGATTCCACCTCGGGCGAGAACACGTTGAGGGTCAGGCAGTCCTCGGCCATCGGGGCGAACTTGCCCGGCGCGACCGCGGTGAACCGCTTCTCCTGGATGGCGGCCTTGGCGAGCTTGGTGCAGTCCCGCACGCCGGGCCAGTCGTGGACCGGTTCGGGAGCGCGGAAGCGGCGGTGGGCCACCGGGGGCGCGGCGAACGGGATGCCCCGCCAGCTGATCGTGCCGCGGCGAAGCCGCTTCCCCCGGGCGCCACCGACGACGCCGTTGACCGTGGTGACCTTGGTGTCGAGCAGTGCCATGCCCCCACCGTAGACGAATCGCCCGTTTCGTCTGTTCAACCTGCGGCAGAACTAGGATGTGGCCATGACCCCCGACAGGGCCACCTCCGACCCGGCGCGCACTCCTCGCATCGATCTCAACGCTGATCTCGGCGAGGGGGTCGGCGACGACGAGACGATGCTGACCATCGTCACCAGCGCCAACGTCGCGTGTGGGTTCCACGCGGGGACTCCCGCCGACCTGCTGGCCACGTGCCGGGCGGCCGTCGCCGCCGGTGTACGGATCGGCGCCCAGGTCTCCTACCCCGACCGCGCCGGATTCGGCCGCCGATTCATGGAGATGTCGACGCCGAACCTGATCGCCGACCTCGTCTACCAGATCGGCGCACTCGACGCCCTCGCCCGCTCTGTCGGCGGAACCGTCTCCTATGTGAAACCCCATGGCGCGCTGTACAACACGGTCGTCCACCACGAACAGCAGGCCGACGCGGTCGTGACCGCGGTGCACGACGTCAACCCCGACCTCGCGGTGATGGGCCTACCGGACTCGGAGGTCCTGGCCCGAGCCGAACGTGCCGGACTCGCGGTCATCACCGAGGCCTTCGCCGACCGCGCCTACACCCCGGCCGGCACGCTGGTCCCCCGCACCGAGCAGGGGGCGGTTCTCTCCGACAGCGCAGAGATCGCGCGCCGCGTCGTCGAGATGACCACCAGCGGACGGCTCACGGCCCTCGACGGATCGGTCATCACCGTCGCCGCGGATTCGATCTGCCTGCACGGCGACACCCCGGGCGCGGTAGACCACGCCCGCGCGGTCCGCGAGGCCCTCGGCCGGGCCGGCGTCGAGGTCGGGCGCAACCGGTCGTGACGGTTGCCGGGCGCTACCGGCGCCGCTGACGTGCGAACTCGGCGAGCACCACGCCCGCGGCCACCGACGCGTTGAGAGACTCCACGTCACCGGCCATCGGGATGGAGAGGATCGAGTCACAGCTCTCGCGCACGAGACGTGACAGCCCCTTGCCCTCCGACCCGACGACGATCACGGTCGGGCCGGTGCCGTCGTACTCGTCGAGCGTGACGTCGCCGCCGGCGTCCAGACCCACGAGCTGAGCACCTGAATCCGCCCAGTCCTTGAGAGTGCGGGTGAGGTTGGTGGCGCGCGCGACGGGCAGCCGCGCGGCCGCGCCGGCACTGGTCCGCCAGGCCACCGCGGTGACACTCGCGCTGCGTCGGGCCGGGATCACCACACCGTGCCCGCCGAAGGCGGCCACCGAGCGGATCACCGCACCCAGGTTGCGCGGGTCGGTGATGTTGTCGAGGGCCACCAGCAGCGGCGGGGTGCCGCTGGCCTTGGCGTCGGCCATCAGATCGTCGGGATGGGTGTACCGGTACTCCGGCACCTGCAGGGCGATGCCCTGGTGCATTCCGTTGGTGGACAACCGATCCAGCTCCGGCTTGCCGACCTCGAGGATGGAGATCGCCTGATCGCCGGCGATCTTGACCGCCTCGGCGACACGCTCGTCCGGCTCGGAGTTGGTGGCGATGTAGAGCGCCGTCGCGGGCACACCCGCACGCAGGCACTCGACCACCGGGTTGCGACCGAGGACGTACTCGGGCCCTTCGTCCTTCGCCCGCGACGGGCCACCACCGCTGCGTCCGGTGTTCGACTTCGCCGCGGCCTTGGCCTTCTTGTGCGCGGGGTGGTACGGGCGGTCGACCGCCTTCGGGGTGGCGCCGCGGGCCTCGAGCCCACGACGACGCTGGCCGCCGGACCCGACGACCTGCCCCTTCTTGGTGCCCGACTTCCGGATCGCACCCTTACGCTTGGAATTCCCTGCCATCACGCCTCACCCTTCAATGCCCACTGTGCACCATCAGGGGTGTCGGTCACCTCGATGCCGGCCTCGGCCAGGCGGTCTCGGACCGCATCCGCGGTCGCCCAGTCCTTGGCGGAACGCGCGTCCGCGCGTCGTTGCAATTCGGCGCGCACCAGCACGTCCAGCACGGAGGTCGCGGCCGAGTCGTCGGCCGCACCGGCCCACTGGTCGTCGAGCGGGTCGACGCCGAGGATTCCCATCATGCCCCGCACCGACGACGCGGCGGCGAGAGCAGCCGCCCCGTCACCCGATTCGAGTGCGGTGTTGCCCTGTCGGACGACGTTGTGCACCACCGCGAGAGCCGCGGGGACACCGAGATCGTCGTCGAGTGCGGCACCGAACTCGGGATCGATGTCACCGATCACCACCTCACCGACGCGGGCGGCGACACGTTCGACGAACGACTCCACGCGCCGATAGCCGGCGGCCGCCTCGGTGAGCGCACCGGGCGAGTACTCCAGCATCGACCGATAGTGCGCGCTGCCGAGGTAGTACCGCAGTTCGACGGCACGCACGCGCTGCAGCATGGCGGGGATCGACACCACGTTGCCGAGCGACTTGCTCATCTTCTCGCCACCCATGGTGACCCAGCCGTTGTGCAGCCAGTAGCGCGCGAACGGGTCCCCGGCGCCGTGCGCCTGGGCGATCTCGTTCTCGTGGTGCGGGAACACCAGATCCATTCCACCGCAGTGGATGTCGAACTCGGAACCCAGAAGACTGGTGGCCATCGCCGAGCACTCGAGGTGCCAGCCCGGGCGTCCCGGACCCCACGGTGTCGGCCACGACGGCTCGTCGGGTTTGGCCGCCTTCCACAGCGTGAAGTCGCGGTGGTCGCGCTTGCCGGTACCCGCGCTCTCGCCCTGGTGGACGTCGTCGAGCTTGTGCCCGGACAGCGCGCCGTAATCGGGCAGGCTGCGGACGTCGAAGTACACATTGCCGTCGGCGACGTAGGCGTGGCCGCGCTCGATCAGCCGCTCCATGTACTCGACCATCTGGGTCACGAAGCCGGTCGCGCGCGGTTCCGCGGACGGCGGCAGGACGCCGAGGGCGCGGTAGGCGTCATCGAAGGCGCGCTCGTGGGTTGCTGCCCACTCCCACCAGGGGCGCCCGGCGTCGGCCGCCTTGCGGAGGATCTTGTCGTCGATGTCGGTGACGTTGCGGACGAACAGCACGTCGAGGCCCTGGTGGCTCAACCAGCGGCGGAGGATGTCGAAGGCGATACCGCTGCGGACGTGGCCGATATGGGGAACACCCTGCACAGTCGCGCCACAGAGGTACACCGATGCCTGGCCTGGGCGCAGCGGCACGAAGTCGCGCACCTCTCGGGAGCTGGTGTCATAAAGGCGCAGGGTCACGACCGGCCATCCTACCGGACCACGATCGGGCCACCGACCACGCGAGCGCGCGGACGAGCCCCGCTCCGCAGCCGGAATGCCATCAGCCCGCGTCGGCGGCGAGCACCGGGTCGAGAACCGAGTCGAGGAGCGCCTGCATCGTGTCGAGCGTGTCCCCGAGGACCGCCACGGCCCGTTCGGTGTGCGGGTGCCGCACCCGGACATGGATGCCGTCACGGTCGCGCCAGAACCACCACTGTGCCGTGTCGGTCGGCTTCTGACTCGAGATCTGCCGCACGTCGACGTCCCCGCGCGGCATGGGCAGCCGCGTGTAGTCGACGTAGGACATCATGAAGACGTCGCTGCGACCGGGGCGCAGACGATCACCGAAGGCCGCATACACCGGCGTCAACCCGATCTCGGCCAGGGGCAGTGCAGCCGAGAGACGCCGGGTGTTCCGGTACATGGCGGCGTACAGGTCTCCGGTCGCATTGATCCGCAGCGGGGCGTTGCCCACCGACCAGCTCACACAACCCGGTCCCGCCCCGGCGCCGGTGGGCACCACGGTCGCGATCTCGTCGGGTCCGCCGGCTGCGTGGACGGCCATAGCCGCACAGGTGAGGACGGCCGGATAGGTGCGCGCACCGCGACGGTGGACCGTCGAGCTGAAGGTCGCGGCGTCGTCGCCGGACAGCAGCGTCCGGACCATCGTGTGCACGGGCAGGCTGTCGCCCATGGCGACGCCGAGGTCGAGTGGGAACTCGGGCACCGTCCAGCCGGTAGCGGCGAGGAACTGCCCCCAGGCGCCCAGGCGGGGGTCGTCGGCGGTCACCGACGCCTCCCCCTCGGCGACGACGCTCAGGGCCGCGAGCCCCGACTCCGCAGGCTTCAGCTCGCGACCCGCGAGCAGTTCACAGATCTCGGTCGACACGACCGCCAGCGAGCGGGCGTCGACATAGCAGTGGTCGAAAGCGCAGATGAGCGTCGTCCCGCCGGCACGCGTGACCGCCGCCAGGAAATGCGGCATCGGTTCGAAGGGGTCGCAGGTTGCGCCGATGGACTCGATGAGCTTCGCGGCGAATGCCTGTGACGAGAGCCCCTCGGCGGTCTCGCGGAACTCCTCCTTGACGTCGACGCCTGGATGTACCAATCGGGTGACCCCGTCCTCGGCCTGCACATAGTGGCTGCGCAGCGCGTCATGGCGGGCGATGACCGTCCCGACCACCTCGCCGAGCACGTCGGCGTCGATCCGTTCGGGGAAGTCGAGGGTCAGCGCCATCCAGCCCGGCTGCCCCGAGGCGAGCGACGCCAGGTGGAATCGCTCGTTCTCCGACACCGGCGCGCTCGACCGCGCGGCGGCGCCACCCGGCACGGCGCGCCAGCACACCAGTTCACCCGGCTCGACCTCCCACGATTCGGAACTCGAGAGCTTCATCGCAGACCTGCCTAGCTGTTCCGCACGCCCGACTCGCCACCGACGAGCACCGCGTCGATGGCTTCGACGCCGGTCGAGGCACCGAACCGATAGGTGTACTCGCAGTCACCGTCGGCGACGATCCGTTGGAGGATCGCGTGGAAAACGGAGAGGAAGGTCTCGACCGCGGGCGCGTCCTCGGCCGGGAAGCGCGCGGATACGTTGACACCGGTGGGGATGCGGTTGATCCAGAAGTAGACCTCGTCGGCGTCGCGGGTCGCGCTGCGCAGCACGCGTGCCGCGCGCGGCTCCCACTCGGCCGATCCCTCGGCGTGGCGGAGGTCGATGTAGGACACCACGAACCCCGGCGGCGTGACGTCCCCGCCGATGAGCTCGGCGACCGGCGCGAACGGGGCACCGCCCACGTCCTTGTACTGGGCCGAGGTGGCCCCGACGGCGGTCAGCGCGTCGGTGAACTTCAGCGGCCGGCCCGGGCGCACGGCCACCGGGATGATGCCGACGAACCAGCCCACGGCCTCACCCCACTCGATCGAGTTGCGAGTGTGGACCGGACTGATGAAACGCAGATCCGCGGAACCGGTCAGGGCCGCCGACGTCATCGACAGCGCGGTGTAGATGCCGGCGGTCATCGACGACCCGGCCGCCTTGCAGATCGCGTCGAACCGCTTGGTCTCGGCGGGATCGAGCAACCAGTGCGACAGCGTCGTCTGGAAGCCCTCGTCCGGGACCCGCTGCGCGGTGATCGTGCGCGGCGCGTCATCGGGAACGGCGAACTGCGGGAAGCGCGGGATCGGCTCCGGCTGAACAGCGGTGGTGGTGTCGTCGAAGAAGGCTCGCCACTGGCTGACCGCGGCGTTGTTGGCGTCGATCTGCTCACCGAGGCGGCGCTCGGCGTCGCTGAAGTCCAGGTAGCTGCCGAAGGCGGCGAGGCCGTGCGGATCGCCGGTGAGCTCGGCGAGGTACAGCGCGGTCAGCTCGCGGATCGCGAACACCTGGGTGTAGGCGTCCATCACCGTGTGGTCGGCCGCGAACACGACCAAAAAACCCTCGTCGTCGCCGGGCGTCTCGACCGTCACCGCGATGCAGTGGGGCCACGCCAGCGGGGTGACGGTGGTGTCGAAGTACTCGGTGACGAGTTCGGAGACCTCGGCGGGTTCCAGATCCGCTCCGAAGGCCCGCTCGCGCACCGAGATCGCGTCGGCTGCGACGGTGATGCGGGTCAGGTCGCCCTGCGGGTGTCCGGCGTCGTGGACACGGACCGAGGTTCGGAACGCCTCGTGCCGTCGGTGCCACGCGACGAGGGTGCGCGAGAACGCTTCCCGGTCGAGGGGGCGCTGGATGCGGAACGCCGTCCCGATCCACTGGCTGTACCAGTCGTCGCTCTCGCGAACCGCGCGCCGGGCGTGCTCGAGGTGCATGTACGACAGCTGCCGCGAGTCGGTCTGCCATTCCGATGCCTCGACCGCCGGCTCCCACGCGGTCACCGTGCCGCCGGGCATCGCATAATCATTCAGTTCGGTGTATTCCATCGAAACCTCCAGTGCTGAGACACGTGTCGGCCCCCGATTGATGGTCTTTGGGCCCCTCCCCTGAGGCCTCGGCGCTGCGTTGCGCTAGCGGTGTTGTCGATCGAAATCGACCCGGGCACGCGTCCTCGACGCTGAGAACTGCTGTGCCCCCGGTTGTCTCGCCATGGTCACAACCCCAGTCCGCGTCGGAGCGTGGGCCACGACTCCCGCTGTTGGTCAACCCAGTACGGCCACGAATGTGTGCCCGGGTCGACGTAGCGGATGGTGGCCGGGACACCGGCAGCCGCGAGTCTGGACTGCAGCTGCTGGGTGCACCACATCGAGCCGACCTCGATCACGCCGCCGACGATCTGTCGGTCCATGGGGTTCTCGTTGCCCGGGTAGCCCGGGGCATCGTACTTTCCGGAGCGACCCGTCCCGGTGGAGACGTAGACGGCGGAGCCGCGGAGGTTCCCCGCCTGGGCGAGCACATCGTGCGCAGCCCAATCCGGGTCGTTCGGCGCGCCCCACATGTTGTTGGCGTCACCGCCGAACGCGGCGACGATGCCTCGAGGGTAGGCCTGGCCGGCCGGTCCCGTCGTGGTGAAGCATCCGCTGTACGCGGCCACCGCATCGTAGAAGCCCGGATTACGGGCGGCCAGAACGAGCGCCGCACCGGCACCCATCGAAAGTCCCGCGACACCTCGCGCACCGTTCCCGGAGAACCGCGTGTCGATCAGCGGCGGCAGTTCACGGGTCAGGAACGTCTCCCACTTGTAGCGGCCGAGCCTCGGATCGTCGCGCTGCCAGTCCGTGTAGAAGCTGCCGTCACCCGCGATGGGCATGACCACGTTGACGTTCTTGTCGGCATAGAAACCGCCGAGGTCCGTCTTCAGCTTCCAGACGCTGTTGTTCGGATCCTGTTCGTTGAGGCCACCCAAAAGGTACAGGGACGGCCGCGGGCCGGTGTCGGTGCGCGGGGTCAGGACCTGGACCTTGATGGTCTTGCCCATGGACGCGGAGTGCACGTACACGGCATGCAGATTCGGCCCCTCGGGCACCACTCGCTCGATGACCGATCCGCCGGGCATCGCGCTCGCGCTACCAGCCGACACGGTCCCGGCAAGACCTGAGAGTGCGATCGCGGCACACACCACGGTCGCGAGCACACCCCTGGCACGCGTTCCGACACGGCGATACGTGTTCCGGCGGGCAGCACCCGTCATATCGTCGTGTCCTCCGAATTTCGAGATTGGCAGTCAACTGACCAGATCCGCCGGTCTCCCGGATAGCCGGGGCCGGTCCACATTGGTCACGACAGTAACCCGAATTCATCCGATTGGATAGTTCGGCGTACGAATTGCGCGTCAGCAAGGCAACCCTTAAAGATCCATGATATGGCCGTTTTTGAGGATGCCACCGCCACCGAAGGGGCCCACCTCGGAGACCCGTAGACGCCACCGGTACCTCGGGTATGGTTTGCACGGTCTCGACGCCACCGAACACGGATCAGGGTGTCCGGGATCAAACACAAGCACCGAATCCGCAGTTGCGCACGCCATACCGTTCGGCCCACGTCGACACAGCCCGCGCCGGTCCGACGGCCACGGCCGCTCGAGGCATCAGAACGGCGGCGGCGGACGAGGACCTCGGGAGGCGCACACTTGGAAACCTCATGTGACACAGCGCACATCATGGCGAGCTGCGGCAGAAGCCCGTCGGAGCGGCGACTTGTGCAGAAAATCACTCTCGACGAACGGCAGGTGCAGTCTTGAACCCCGCATCCCCCGTCGGCAACACGCCCGACGTCTCCGCCCGCGCGCCCGTCGACTGGCTAACCGCGGACGACGACCTCTTCGTGAAGCTGGACGCAATCCTCGGTCTCCCCGTGATCATGCAGACGGTGTGGCGATTCCCCGGCTCCGTCGACGTCGAGGCGATCGCCTCCGTCGCGGAGCGGATGCTCGCTGGCCGGCTGAGCCGGCTGGTCGCCCGTCACCGCGGACCCGGCCGCGCGTACTGGCGCTACACCCCCGAGGCGGGGTCCGTGACCGTCCAGGCCGAACCCGTCGTCGAGGGCGGGGCCGAGAGTTGGGCACGAGCGCAGGCCTACATTCCCCTCGACGTCGTGAACGGCCCAGCGTGGCGGTTCACCGTTGCCCGCACGGCCGACGGCTCAGCCGTGTTGGCCTCGCTGACGATCGCACACGTCATCGCCGACGGAGGGTCCGGAACCGTCGCTGTCATAGAGGCAGTCCACGGCGTCGAGTTCACGCCAGGAGTCGCACCCGGGATCGTCCACAACGTGGTCGATGCGGCGGACCTGCTGTGGAAGGCGGGCAGGACTGCGTATCGCGTCTGGCGCGAGGGCACCGCACCGACGATGACGCCGGAGCGGATCACCGGAGAACCCGCCCCCGACACCGACCCCTCCACCGCGCAGGCCACTCCGAACGTCACCGTGCTCATCCCACTCGCCGACTACTCGGCGGCAGCAAGCTCACGTGGTGGCACCGACAACAGCCTGTTCGCCGCCATCATGGTCGGCATACTCGAGCGCTGCGGTCGGGTCTCGGACGGAGACGTCGTCCCCGTGTCCTTGCCGGTCTCGACACGCGAAGGCAATGACCGGCGTGCCAATGCCACTTCTGGCGCGCGGGCTTTCGTCGGGGCCTCCCCTGACCGCTATGACGACCTGACCGACATCCGCATAGCGTGCAAGGAGGCGTACGGCCGGATGTCGGTCACGCCGGGCGCAGTCGCCAATCGAAACGTCATCGTCCAGGCACTCCCGAATCCGATCGCCCGGCGTCACGCGGCGAATGCGACGAACCCGCTGTGCCTGGCATCGAATTTCGGCCCGTTCCCCGATGACGTCGTCACGCTCGGCACGGGCGTGCGATCCGAGATAGCCGTCCGTGCGTTCACCGCGGCAGATGACCTCACCCGGTTGAAAGACACCAAGGGTGGAGTCAGCGGTTGGCTCGGAATCAACGGCGACGAGGTGATGCTGAGCGTCAGCTCGCTCGATCCGGTTCGCCTTCCCGATCCCGAGGCTGTTCGCACGTTGGTCGTCGATGAGCTCGCCGCCTGGGGTCTCAGCGGAAGAGACTGGGGCGCATGAGAATCGGCTTCACCGTCCACGGCAGCCGAGGAGACATCCAGCCGGCGATCGCGGTCGGGGCAGAATTGGCCCGTCGTGGACACGAGATCAGGTTCGCGGTGACCGAGGACCTGGTGCACCTGCCTGCCGCGGCAGGATTGCACACGGAGAGCCTCGCGCCGTCCACCGCGGAGCTATTATCCAGCCCGCTGGTCAAACAGCGTCTCAAATCGCGCAACCCGAAGGTGCGGCTCGAAGCACTGCGTGAGATCTCGGATCACGGCCGCGATACATCGGAACAGGTGATGGGCGAACTCGCCCGGTCCTGCGAGCTCCTGGTCACCGGGCCGCTGGCACAGGACCGCGCAGATGCGATCGCCCAGATCCATGGAGCCACTTTCGTCCCGTTGCACTACTGCCCGTTACGGCCCAACACCAGCCTCGGCGTCGGCTATCGCGAGTACCCACGTCCGGTCTCGCGGGCGATGTGGCACCTCGCCGACCAGACCTACTGGCTCACGCTGCGTGCTGCCGACCGGCGGCTACGCACCGAACTCGGCCTCCCATCGGTGAAAGGCCCTCTGGGAAGCCGACTTCGGAAGCGGGGGGTCCCCGAGATCCAGGCCTACGACGCCGCTCTGTTCCCCGGTCTCGAGAACGACTGGGGTCCGCAGCGACCACTCGTGGGATTCCTGTTGCCGGACAACGACACTCGTGCCGCACTGTCGAACGGCGACGACGCGACCTCCCGTGCGGTCGAATGGGCGACCACCGACGAGGCGCCCGTCTACGTCGGCTTCGGCAGCATGAAGATCACCGCCGAGCAGATCGGCGGCATCGTGAGCTCGCTTCTCGACCGCGGCCTGCGGGTCATCGGACACACCGATCACGAACTCCCCCAGCACGATCGGCTTCTGCACCTCACCCAGCCGGTCAACCACGAGACCCTGCTCCCGCAATGCCGCGGCGCGGTTCATCACGGCGGCGCCGGCACCACGGCAGCGGTTACCCGCGCAGGCATCCCGTCGGTGATCGCCTGGCTCAGTGCGGATCAACCGATGTGGGCCGCGGCGCTCCGACGCAAGGGTGCCGGTTCCGGCAACAAGCTGGCCCGGTTCGGACCATCCGATCTCGATCCGCTCACGGATCCGGCAGTGGCGGCCGCGGCCGCGCGTCTGAGTACGGAACTCACCCCGCCGTCCGAGGCCGTCGACCGTGCCTGCGACATCCTGCTGGACGCCGCCGCGCGCTGACCGGGGCGTCGTCGAACGGCGCCTCAGGCGTCGTCGAGCAGGGCGGTGGCGACCGCCGCGATCCCCTCGCCGCGTCCGGTCATGCCCAGACCGTCGGTGGTGGTCGCCGATACGGAGACGGGCCCGCCGACCGCCGCCGACAACACGTCCTGGGCCTCGGTGCGACGGGGTCCGATCTTGGGTCGGTTACCGATGACCTGCACGGCCGCGTTCACGACGCGAAGTCCCTCGGCGGCGATCAGCTCGGCCACATGGGTGAGCATCGCGACACCGGAGACGCCTTCCCACTCGGGTCGCCCGGTGCCGAACACCGAGCCGACGTCGCCGAGTCCGGCGGCCGAGAGCACCGCATCGCACAGGGCGTGTGCGCCGACGTCACCGTCGGAGTGACCCTCGCAGCCGGGCTCGTCGGGAAAGTGCAGGCCGACCATCCAGCAATCCGCTGACGGGTCGATGCGATGCGCGTCGGTGCCGATCCCGACCCTCATGACCGGGCCTCGGCGTCGGCCGCGGATTCACGGACGACGTCGCGGATGATGCGGAGGTCCCACGGTGTGGTGATCTTCATGGCGAGAGGGTCTCCCGGGACGATGTGGACGGGGATTCCGCAGCGTTCGGCGAGGCCGGCGTCGTCGGTTGCGAGACCGGAATCGTCGGAATGCGCGCGCAGGAGGGCGTCGCGGGTGAAGCCCTGCGGGGTCTGTACCGCGCGGAGTTCTTCGCGGTCGACGGTGCGGGCGACGAGTTCGAGTCCGCTGGCATCCGAAGTGACCTGCTTGAGGGTGTCGACGACCGGGACTCCGGGGACCACGGCAGGATGGCCGGCGGCGACGGCCTCGACCACGCTCGTGAAGACGTGAGCGGGCGTCAGGGGCCGTGCCGCATCGTGCACGAGCAGGATCCGGGCGGTGCCGGCCGCGGCGATCCCAGCACGCACCGAATCGGATCGGTGAGCACCGCCGGACACGACAACGACCCCGGGGAGCAGCTCTCGAGCATGCTCCACGAGGTCGGTCGGCACCACGACGACGATGGACGCCCCGAGCGAGTCGGGTATGTTGTCGACGCAGCGCTCGATGATCGTCGCGCCACCGAGGTCGACGAACGCCTTCGGGACCGGCTCGCCGAGTCGGGTTCCCGACCCGGCAGCCGGGATGATGACGCAGACTTCTGCGCCGGAATCCTCCGGCGAAGTGGTCAATGTTCTACCTGATCAGGTACGAACCGATGTCAGGAGGCGGCCGCGAGGACCTCGTCCAGGATGATGGTGGCCTTCTCGTCATCGGTGTTCTGCGCGAGCGACAGTTCGTCCACGAGGACTCGGCGGGCACGGGTCAGCATGCGCTTCTCACCGGCCGAGAGTCCACGGTCCTGCTCGCGACGCCAGAGGTCGCGCACGATCTCGGCGACCTTGATGATGTCGCCGGAGATGAGCTTCTCCTGGTTCGCCTTGAATCGCCGCGCCCAGTTGGTCGGCTCTTCGGTGTGCGGGGCCCGCAGCACCTGGAATACCTGGTCGAGACCCTCTTGCCCGACCACGTCGCGGACGCCCACGTATTCCAACTTCGTCGAGGGAATCTGAACGGTCATGTCACCGTCGGCAACCTTGAGAACAAGGTATTCGATCTGCTCACCCTTGATGGTCCGGGTAACGATGTCTTCGACCCGAGCAGCACCGTGATGGGGGTAAACGACGGTGTCGCCAACTTTGAAATTCAATGTTCCTTGCCCCTTTCGAGTGAACCCAGTCTAGCACGGGCGTTCCGAGGGCCCCACCCAACGGTGCAGGTCAACGCGGTGAACCGGTTCCAGTACTGCCTCTTCCGAGGTGGCGGGGGGTGCCGTAGCAGCGTGTTCGGCGTCACGCAACACCACCCGGACGAGGCCCGCCGAGGCCCCTCCGCCGATGCCCGGAACATGCCCTCGCAGACACGAATCGGGCACCCGGGCGGACTTTTCCGGACGGCGCCCACTACGCTGCGTAGTGCAGGGTTTCGCGCGCTGCAATTCGACTTCGTTTGACCTGGGAGGATCGGGTGTCAGTGCTTCCACTATCCGCACGGCGGTCGGCGGTTCGGCCATCTCGTCTGGCCACCGCGGCAGCCACGATCGGCATCGCCGTTGCCCTGGGCACCACCGGTTGCGGTGCGGGCCAGATCGCGCAGACCGCCAACCAGCTGCCTGCGGTCAACGGCGCGAACGTCAACATCGACGCGCTGCAGCTGCGCGACGTGCAGATCCTCTACCCGGAGAAGGACGCACCGACCGTCTTCGGCAACGGCGGCCCCTTCGAACTCGCGTTCGTCGTCGCGAACGCCGATCAGACCGTCTACTACCGCCTGAAGGAGATCAAGCCCGAGAAGGGTTCGGTCGAGTTCGTCGAGGGCAGTGACTCCGCGGCTCGCGTCATCGCGCCGGGGCAGGCTCTCAGCAGCGGCACGCCCGTCGGCTCCGTCCGCGACAGCGAGAAGACGGTCACCGCCGAGCTGACCGACGCGGGCGACACCGTCGCCGCCGGTCTGACCACCGACCTGACCTTCGTCTTCGAGAAGCGCGAGGGCAACGGCTCGTGGGTCCCGGCCGGTGAGACCACCGTGCAGACCCCGGTCGATGCCGGCGCCGATCTCGAGCGCCAGGACGTCGCCCGCAACGCGGAGCCGACGTTCTACAACCAGCACCACGGCGAGGGCGACCACGGCGAGTCCGAGGGCGGCTCCCCCGAAGCCGGACACGAAGAGGGCGGCGGGCACTGACCCCACCCTTCGAGACACGCAGACGAGGCCTGGCATCCGCCGGGCCTCGTCTGTTCTGTCGGTACATCCGCCTAGGCTGACCGGGTGGCAAAACCCAAATCCTCGTATCGCTGCACCGGATGCGGCCATCAGGTCGCCAAGTGGGTCGGCCGCTGCCCCGAATGCGGTGAATGGGGATCGATCGACGAGGTCGCCGGCACCCCCACGTCCTCCCGGACAACCGCCGCGGTGGCACCGTCGAGCCCGGCCCTGCGTATCACCGAGGTCGACGCGGAGTCCTCGGCAGCGGTGCCGACGGGCATCGGCGAACTCGACCGCGTCCTCGGCCGCGGCGTCGTCCCGGGATCGGTCATCCTGCTCGCCGGTGAACCCGGCGTCGGCAAGTCGACGCTGCTCCTCGAGACCGTCAAGCACTGGGCGGCCAAGGATCGCGTCGCGCTGTACATCACCGGCGAGGAATCGGCCGGCCAGGTACGCATGCGCGCCGAACGCACCGGCGCGGTGCACCCCAACGTCTACCTGGCCGCAGAGACCGATCTGGCGACCATTCTCGGCCACGTCGACACCGTGCGACCGTCGCTGATGATCATCGACTCGGTGCAGACCGTGGTCGCATCCGGCGCCGACGGCGTCACCGGCGGCGTGACCCAGATCCGCGCCGTCACCACCGCGCTGGTCTCGCTGGCCAAGAATCGTGGCATCGCGGTGATCCTGGTCGGCCACGTGACCAAGGAGGGCGCCGTCGCGGGCCCTCGCTCGCTCGAGCACCTCGTCGACGTCGTCCTCGCCTTCGAGGGCGACAAGCATTCGACGCTGCGGATGGTCCGGGGCGTGAAGAACCGGTTCGGCGCCGCCGACGAGGTGGGCTGTTTCGAACAGCGCGACGACGGCATCCACCAGGTGCCCGATCCATCGGGAATCTTCCTGCACCAACGGGATTCGGACGTCAGCGGCAGCGTCACGATGGTGACGATGGACGGCAAACGGGCCCTCGTCGGCGAGGTCCAGGCGCTCGCCAACGGGACCGAGATGTCCAACCCCCGTCGTGCGGTGTCCGGTCTCGACTTCAACCGGGTGGCGATGGTCCTCGCCGTCCTGCAGGCGCGCGCCGGCCGCAAGGAGTTGGGCAAGTCCGAGGTCTACCTGTCGACGGTCGGCGGCATGCGCGTGACCGAACCCGCCGCCGACCTCGCCATCGCGCTGTCGGTCTACTCGACCCTGACCCAGCGTCCGGTCCCGCAGTCGACCGTCGTGATCGGCGAGGTGGGGCTCGGCGGCGAGATCCGTCGGGTCTCGGCGGTCGCACGACGCCTGGCGGAGGCCAAGCGACTCGGCTTCCGCGAGGCGATCATCCCGGCGGCCACCGACGAGGAACTACCGAAGGGCATCCGCATCCTCCGGGTCGCCAACCTCGGCGACGCCGTCCACCTTCGTGATTCCGACCCGGTGGACGCGCCGTTCTGAGCGGGCCTCAGAGCTGAGGTTTGCCGCCCAGGTACTCTGCCGCCTTCGCGCTGTTCTCGATGTGGTCGGCGAAGTGCTCCCGGACGTCGATCTGGACGAACAGTCCGTTCGCACGCGCCACCGGCCGCTCCGGATCACCAAGGTGCGCAACACCTTCGACGTAGATCTTGCGTCGCTGCTTGCCCAGGATCTCGGCATGCAGGTGCAGTGTCCTGCCCACCGGGATGGGCTGGAGGAAATCGACCTGGAGGTGCACGGTCACCGCCGCCGGACCGATCAGCCGCGGCGTCATACCCATGACGTCGTCGAACGCACTGGACAGGATGCCGCCGTGGATCACGCCCGGCCCGCCCTCCATCCAGTGCTGGACGGGCATCTCCGCGTCGACGCTGAAGCCCTCGCCCGCGTAGATCTGGAGGTGTAGGCCGTGCGGGGATTCTGGCCCGCAACCGAAGCACACCATGTTGTGCGGGCGCATGAGTTCGCCCGGCGCGGAGGTCTTCGGGTGGCGCTCGAGCACGTCGAGCTCGTCGGGCACCACAAAACTGCTGCTCTTCACATCCCGGTACCCTAGTCACCGTTGTGACGACCTGCTTCGACGGGCGTCGTCCGCCCGGGAGTGCCCGGTGCCGAAGGGGAGACATGGTTGCCGAAGTGGTGAAGTCCGAGCTCACGCGTGAGACGTTGGCGCGCGTCGCACCGGGCACCCCGCTGCGCGACGGCCTGGAGCGGATCCTGCGCGGCGGTACGGGCGCCCTGATCGTGCTCGGGCACGACTCCGACGTCGAGAAGATCTGCGACGGCGGTTTCCACCTCGACGTCGAGTTCGCCCCCACGCGGCTGCGCGAGCTCGCCAAGATGGACGGCGCGGTCGTCCTGTCCACCGACGGCAAGCGCATCGTGCGCGCCAACGTCCAGCTCGTACCGGACCCGTCGATCCCCACCGAGGAATCGGGCACGCGGCATCGCAACGCCGAGCGCACCGCGATCCAGACCGGGCATCCGGTCATCTCGGTCAGTGCCTCGATGTCGATCGTCAGCGTCTACGTCGACGGCGCGCGTCGGGTCGTCGAGAGCCCCGACCCCATCCTGTCGCGCGCGAACGTCGCCCTGGCGACCCTGGAACGCTACAAGGCACGCCTGGACGAGGTGATCGCCGCGCTGTCGCGCGCCGAGATCGAGGACTACGTACTGCTGCGCGACGCCATGTCGACCGCGCAGCGCATGGAGATGGTGCGCCGTGTGTCGGTGGAGATCGAGGAGTACGTCCTCGAACTCGGCACCAACGGCCGGCAGGTGAGCCTGCAGCTCGAGGAGCTCATCAGCGACAACGACACGATGCGCGAACTCCTCGTCCGCGACTACTACGCCAGCCCCGAACCGGCCACCGCCGAGGACGTGCGGCAGGCGCTCGAGGTGATCGAGGGACTCAGCGACGCCGATCTCCTCGACCTCACCCAGCTCGCCGGCGCCTTCGGCTACCCGACGACGATCGACGCCCAGGACAACGCCATGAGTCCGCGCGGCTACCGCCTGCTCGCACGTATATCCCGTCTGCAGTTCGCGCACGTGGACCGCCTGGTCCGCAGCTTCGGCACGCTGCAGGCGCTGCTCGCCAGCACCTCGGCCGACCTGCAGGCGGTGGAGGGCATCGGCAGCATCTGGGCGCGGCACATCCGCGAGGGCCTGTCGCGGCTCGCGGAGACCAGTATCGAGCGATACGACTAGAGCCCCGACGAATCGGGGCTCCAGACGATCAGGTTTCTCCGTCGATCAGGGTTCTTGCGCCGGTGCGACCACGTTGAAGGTGATCGGGAACGACTCGCGCTCGCCGATCTTGCCGATCGCCGAGTAGGAACCGGCGGGGACCTGGGTCCGCGGGCGTTCACACCCGGGGCTGCTCGTGGTGCCCGACCAAGTGATCGTGTCCTTGACCTGCTGTGCGGGCTTGAGGACCACGTTGTTCACGGTGTCGATCGGCGAACAGTCCCGCGCCGACCACAGTGTGCGCGACCCGTCGAGCGTCCGCACGATCACGTTCTGGGCGGCCTTGCCCACGTCGCGGGTGCAGTCGGACAGGCCGGCGTTCGTGGTGACGATCGTGAAGACCGGTTGCTGACCGATCGTGTACGTCGGTTTGTCGGTGTAGAGGACCACCGAGATCGCCTGATCCGGGCAGAGGTTGGGGCCAGGAGGCCCACCGGGCACGCCTGCGGGGCTCGCCGATTCCGGGGGTGACGCCGACGCGGACGCTCCGCCCGGGGCTCCGGCACCGGCGGGAGCGTTACCACCCGGACCACCACCCGCACCGGCGTTGCCGGCGGCGGGCGGCTCGGACGACAGGGGCGCCGACTCCGACAACGGCGCCGCACTGCTGGGCACCGACGAGGTGGCCGCGGTGTTCTGCGGCGCGTCCCCACCGGAGGTCATCCACACGATGAGAGCGACGACCAACCCCACGACGACCAGCGCGCCACCCCCGGCGACGACGCGTCGTCGCCAGTAGATCTCGGGTGGCAGCGGGCCCTGGGGTTCGATCACGTCCACAACGCTAACGGCCGGATCTTGACTTCCGGTTGATCACGTGCGGCGTGTCGCGGCCGAAAAACGGCCCCGAGCAGGCAAAGTCTAGAGTTCGCCTTCAGGCTCGGGGCCGGTTGCGGCTCAGGCGGTCTCGGCCTGCGCGGTGTGTGACGGCTTCTCGCCGATGTCGCCGTAGACGGATTCCAGGTTCACCCGGCCGTCGCTGAGCTTGTAGGTCAGGCCGACGATCGCGAGCTTCCCGGTGGCGATGCGGTCTGCGATGATGCGGCTGCGCTGCATCAGCAGGCGACCGGTCTCCACGACGTGACGCGCCTCGAACTCGTCGACGCGCGACAGTCCCTCACTGCGTCCGGCGAGGATGGACGGCGTCACGCGCTCGACGACGTCGCGGATGTAGCCACCCGGGATCTGCAGGTCGTCGAGAGCGTCGAGGGTCGCCTTGACCGCGCCGCAGCTGTCATGGCCGAGGAGCACGATCAGCGGGACCTCGAGCACCTCGACGGCGTACTCGAGCGAGCCGAGAACAGCCGAATCGATGACGTGGCCTGCGGTTCGGACGACGAACATGTCGCCGAGCCCCTGGTCGAAGATGATCTCGGCGGCCAGGCGGGAGTCCGCGCAGCCGAACAGCACCACGTGGGGATGCTGCCCTCCGACGAGTCGCTCGCGGTCCTCGATACCCTGACTGGGATGTTGGGACTCGCCAGTGACGAATCGGTCGTTGCCGTCGCGCAGAACGCGCCAGGCCTGACGTGGTGTCATTCCGATCATGATCAATAGTGTGCCACCAGGCGCTTTGCTCGGTTGGTTCGATACCCACGAACGTGACCTGCCTTGGCGAGATCCGTCGTGCACCGGGTGGCAGATCCTCATCAGCGAGATCATGCTCCAGCAGACCCCGGTGTCCCGGGTGATTGAGCCGTGGCGGGTGTGGGTCGAGCGCTGGCCGGTGCCGTCGGCAATGGCCGCCGAGTCCGCGGGCGAGGTGCTGCGCGCCTGGGGCAAACTCGGCTATCCACGCCGAGCCCTCCGTCTCCACGAATGCTCGAAGGTCCTCGCGCGCGACCACGACGACCGCGTGCCCGAGGACGTCGCGACGATGCTGACCCTGCCCGGCATCGGCGACTACACCGCACGGGCGGTCGCCTGCTTCGCCTACGGCCAGGCGGTTCCTGTCGTCGACACCAACGTCCGCCGCGTCATCGCGCGGGCGGTGCACGGCCGGGAACAGCCGGGCAACCCCTCGCGACGGGACCTCGACGACGCCGAGGGACTCCTCCCCCGCGCCGCCGACGCGGGCTTCGCACCCAACGCGCCGAGATTCTCCGCGGCCCTCATGGAATTGGGCGCGCTCGTCTGCACAGCCCGAAACCCCAAGTGCGACAACTGTCCTCTCGTGGACTGCACCTGGGTACGACTCGGCCGTCCCGCACACACCGGCCCGCCGCGGAAGACCCAGAAGTTCGCCGGCACCGACCGCCAGGTCCGCGGCCTCCTTCTCGACGTACTGCGCGGCACCACCGGTTCAGTGGAACGGGCGAAGCTCGATGTGGTGTGGACGAGCGACACCGCCCAACGCGACCGTGCCCTCGACTCGCTGCTCGTCGACGGGCTCGTGGAGATCACCAACGACGGGCGCTATTGCCTTGCAGGCGAGGGCTGAAGCCATCGGACAACCGGCGTCACCGCAGGTCGCGGTAACGCCGCCGACTTCGACGAGACACTCCGCCCACAGGGACACATGATTCGTGCCAAGGTCGGTGCCCAGTCATTTGATCGTTCGGGCATAGTCTCCCGCCGGACCCGGATCGTTGCTAATGTCCCGATCCATGAGTCAGCCGCCGTATCCTCCTGTCCCGCCGTCGGACCCGAATGAGCCGGGTGGACAACCCGGGCAGCAGCCGCCCCAGTACGGGCAGCAGCCACCGCCTCCGCCCCAGTACGGCCAGCAGCCGCCGCAGTACGGGCAGCCCGATTATGGACAGCAGCCGCCGCAATACGGCCAGCAGCCCGATTACGGGCAGCCGCAGTACGGGCAGGCACCGCCTCCGCCGCCCCCGGGTGCACCGCAGTACGGCAGCGCGGGTGCGTACCCGGGCGCTCCCGGCGCCCCGGGTACCAAGGTCGATGTGGGCGAGGCGTTCTCCTGGGCCTTCAACAAGTTCAAGAACAACGTCGGTGCCATGATCTTGCCGGGTCTGGCGGTCTTCCTGCTCGGCGCCGCCCTCATCGCGGTGGGGTTCTCCGCAGTGGCGATCTTCGGTACCACCGAGAGAGTCGACTACGGGAACGGTTACTACTACGAGGAGACGTCGCTGGGCTTCGGCGGCTCGGTGCTCTTCGCCCTCGTGTACATCGTGTTCATCCTGGGCCTGCTCTACATTCAGGCGAGCATCATCTCGGGCGCGGTCCGCGTCGCGAACGGTGAACCGGTGACCGCGAAGTCGTTCCTGACCCCGATCCGGTTCGGGCCGGTCGTCGGCACCGCGATTCTGGTCGGCATCATCACCGGAATCGGCTACGCGCTATGCATCATCCCGGGTCTCGTCGCGATGTTCTTCCTGATGTTCTCGGTGGTCGCGACCATCGACAAGGGACTCTCGCCGATCAACGCGATGAAGACGTCGTTCGAGTTGACCAAGTCGAAGGTCGGCGACTCGCTGATCGCACTGCTGGTCACCTACGCGATCAACCTCGTCGGTGTGCTCGTCTGCTACGTCGGACTGATCGTGGCAGCCCCGGTCGCCCAGCTGTTCCTGGTGCACTGCTGGCGTCGACTCAACGGCGCACCGATCGCACCCGCCGATCCCGCCTGATCTCGATCCATTCTTTCGGGGCGCGCACGAGACATCGTGTGCGCCCCGATCTATTTCTGCGAGCTGTCGAGTCCGGACAGAAACGCTTCCACCGCACCGCGATACACGTGTGGTGCGTCGTCGTGGACGAGGTGCCCGGCCCCCTCGACGCGTAGATACTGCGCATGCTGGTTGACCTCGCACATGCGGCGCATCTGGCCGGGCGGCGTGACCGTGTACTCGGCTTCGATGACCAGCGACGGCACCGCGACCGCTGTCCACTCCGACCAGAAGTCGCGGACGCCCCACTCGTCGGCGATCGCGCCCCACAACGGAATCCGGCCGTGGAGCCGCCCGTCGTCGAACGCCTCGTAGAAGTACCGGCCGGCCACCGGACCGAACATCGCGACCGCCTCGTCGACGGATTCGAAACGCTCGGGCCAGGACTCGAACCAGGGCGTCCAGTTGGTGGTGGTCCGCCCGCGGAAGTCGGGTGCCATGTCCTCGAGTACGAGCGCCGCCACGAGTTCCGGGTAGGACGCGGCGGTGCACCAGGCGTGCAGCGCCCCCATCGAGTGCCCGACGAGGACTGCCGGTCCGCGGTCGATCCAGGTGAGGATCTCGGCGAGGTCGGCAACGAATCGTTCGGTGGCGAGTTCTGTTGTGCTGTCCGGAACCTCGACGTCGGCGCCGGTGTGGAAGGCGGCGTCGTAGGTGAACACCCGGCCGTACCGGCGCAGCCACGGCACCTGTCGCCGCCACGTGCGCCCACGCCCCATCAGCCCGTGCAGCAGGACGATCGGCCGAGCCGTCGTGCCCTGGTCCAGTGGCCCGCGGGCGTCGTCGACGATCACCGGACCCCCATGGTCGCGGAACCCGATCTCGCCGATCGCGTGGGTGTCGAACATGGCCGAAACTGTATCCGTCCGAACGATCCTTCGGGGTCGGGCAACACCGTCACGACCGCCCCCGCAACGCCTATGGTGGACACATGGCTGTTGTGAAGATCAATGCAATCACCGTTCCCGAGGGCGCCGGACCCGAGCTGGAGAAGCGGTTCGCCAACCGCGCCCACTCGCTCGACGGCTCCAAGGGATTCCTCGGGTTCCAGTTGCTGCGTCCGGTCAAGGGCGACGACCGCTACTTCGTCGTGACGCAGTGGGAGTCCGAGGAGGACTTCCAGGCGTGGGCATCCGGCCCGGCGAAGGAGGCGCATGCCGGGGAGCGGGCCAAGCCGGTCGCGTCAGGTGCCGATCTGCTCGAGTTCGAGGTCGTGCTCGACGCGCGACCCAAGGCCTGACGGAGCAGCCCTGAGCCCGTTCATCCCGGCCGGTGAGCAGCTCGTCTCGCCGATGTTCCCGCTCGGCACCGCCCTGCTGCCGGGTGGCGAGTTGCCGCTGCGCGTCTTCGAGCCGCGTTACCGGCAGATGGTCGACGACCTCATGGAGGAGTCCGACGGAAGACCTGTCGTGCGATTCGGGGTGGTTCTGATCGCCCGCGGTTCCGAGGTGGGTGGCGGCGAGGTGCGTTGCGACGCCGGCACGATGGTGCTCGCGGACGTCACCGATCGGCTCCCGGATGGACGGGCACTGCTGGCCGGCACCGGCATCGGTCGGTTCCGGGTCGTCGAGTGGCTGCCCGACGATCCCTATCCCCGTGCCCGGATCGAGGTCCTCCCCGAACCGGAGCCCGCCGAGGCCGACCTCGAGCGGCTGCACTCGATCGACCAGCGCCTGCGCGTCGTCATGCGCCAGACCCTCGAGGCCGCCGGCAAGGACGTCGACACGATCTTCGCCGCCCTCGACATCATCGACGCCGATCCCCTGATGGCGGACGTGTCGCCGATCTACCGCTGGGCCAACCGACTCCAGGTCGAGCCGCACGATCAGCAACGCCTGCTCGAGGCCGCCGACCCGGCCGGACAGCTCGACGTGCTGGAGGACGTCATGGAAGGGCTGGAGGCCCGAGCGGCCTTCGGCCGGGGCTGATTCGCCGCCGCCCCTGGCGGCGAAGTTAGAACGTGTTCTAGTATTGCGTGTGCCGTAGTTCACACTTGCCCGCGTGCGGAGGTAAATCCGCCGCTGACCGGCAAGGACCCGTCCTCCTGAGGAGCACACGCGTAATGACCGAGACCGTGGAGTCCCACACCGCAACAGTCACCGGCGGCGGGGATCAACCCCAGTTGCTCATCGGCGGCCGATGGGTCGATCCCCATTCCAGTGAGACCCTCGAGGTCTTCTCCCCCGCCACCGGGGAACGTGTCGGTTCGGTGCCGCACGCCGACGCCACCGACGTCGACACCGCGGTCAAGGCCGCACGCGCCGCCTTCGACTCCGGAGTGTGGAGCTCGACACCCCCGGCTCGACGCGCCGACATCATCGCCAAGGTCGCCGACCTGATCGACGAGCGCGGCGACGAGATCACCGCACTGGTCTCGGCCGAGATGGGTGCACCGCCGAGCGCCATCGCCACCCTGCAGCAGCTGCCCGGCACCGGCGTGCTGCGCGCCTACGCCAACGCCGCCCGCGACTACCAGTGGGAGGAGTACCGGACCGGCCTGTTCGGGACCACCCGCATCACCCGCGAGCCGGTCGGCGTCGTCGGCGCGATCTGCGCCTGGAACGTCCCGCTGTTCATCACCTGCAACAAGATGGGCGCTGCACTCGCCGCAGGCTGCTCGGTGGTGCTGAAGCCCGCCCCGGAGACCCCGCTCACCGGTAATTACGTGGCCCAGCTGTTCATCGAGGCCGGCGTGCCCGCCGAGGCGATCTCGGTGGTCACTGGCGGCACCGAGACCGGTCAGGCCCTCGTCGCCCACCCCGACGTCGACAAGATCACCTTCACCGGGTCGACCGCCGCGGGCAAGGCCATCGGCGCCGCCTGCGCCGAGACCCTCAAGCGCTGCTCGCTCGAGTTGGGCGGCAAGTCGGCGGCCATCGTCCTCGACGACGTCGACATCGCCGCGAACGCCTTCATGCTGACGTTCCTCGGACTGTTCAACACCGGCCAGGCCTGCGTCGCGCAGACCCGAATCCTGGTGCCGCGCAGCCGTCAGGACGAGATCGTCGCGGCGATGGTCGACGCGGCGAAGGCCATGAAGGTCGGACTACCGTCGGACCCCGAGGCCCAGCTCGGCCCGCTGATCACCGAGAAGCAGCGCCAGAAGGTCGAGGAGTACATCGAACTCGGCAAGAAGGCCGGTGCCACACCGGCTCTCGAGAGCGAACGCCCCGCGGGCCTCGACTCGGGTTACTTCCTCACCCCGACCATCTTCACCGGCGTCACCAACGACATGGCCATCGCCCAGGAGGAGATCTTCGGACCCGTCCTGTCGGTCATCGCCTACGACGACGTCGACGAGGCCATCGCCATCGCCAACGACTCCAACTACGGACTCGCCGGCACGGTGTGGACCAACGACGTCGAGCGCGGTATCGAGATCTCCACCAAGATCCGCACGGGCACCTTTGGGATCAACTGGTACGCAATCGATCCCGAGTCCCCCTTCGGCGGTTACAAGAACTCCGGCATCGGTCGTGAGAACGGCCGCGAAGGCCTGGAGTCCTTCCTCGAGCACAAGTCGACGATGCTGCCGATGGGCTACGAGGTCTCCAGCAACTAGACCCTCACCTCTCACAGGGGAAATCCGGGGCCGGACGCCAAGCGTCCGGCCCCGATTCCGTTGTGGCGGCTCACCGCTGCCTGAGCAGCCTATGAGGGTTTGTGTCAATGGGTCCTGTGGTGGGGTGTGGGCGTGTGGGTGTTGCCGGGCGGCCTGGTTGGGCGGTCCGGGTGCGGGTGCTGGTGGTGGTTGGTCGGCCGGGGTCGTGCCTGGCGCGGGCTCTACCTAGCGGTCAAACGGGTTGGTACCCAACAGCCTTCATCCGAGCTCGGGTCGCGCCGGGTGGGACTGCTCAGGCTCAAGCGCGG
>NZ_JAJQJP010000028.1:0-55881 GCF_021245825.1 Gordonia metallireducens
CGATGACGAGGCCTCGATCATCGCCGAGAACGAGCTCGTCGACCCGGAGGACGCGAGCACCCCGCKGGTCGAACGGGTCTACCGCAGTGTGCTCCGGCGGGGATCCGGAAAACGTCTGGCGCGCTTGACTTCCACGCGCTGAAATCCGCGCCAGCGACCGGTCACCACCGCTCCCTGAGGTGTGAGGAGCGCCAGCGACGAGCCACGAAGGGCTGGTGACGCGTTGCAGGCCCAGCTCAGTCCCGGATTCGCGCAGCTTCGATGGCCGGGGCGATGATCTCGGCGAGGTCGGCCGCGACGTCGCGATCGCCCTCCGGAGGCATCGCGACGAAGCTCAGCGCCATGCGGGTGATCGCGTGCGAGATGCGCTCGATGTCGGATTCCGGCATCGACAACCAGGTCGCCTCGCGGAACGCCTGCGACAAGCGGTCGCTCGCGGTGGCGATGATCGGCGCCACGTCGGTCGTGATGAGCTTCAACAGATCCGGTTTGGCCTCGCCGGACAGCAGCGAAGCAATCAGGGGATCAGTGGCCACGCCGGTGAAGTACTCGGTGAAAGCGGTGCGCAGCGCGCCGGTGACATCGCCGGCGTGGTCGGCGAGAGACTCGGCGACATGACCCGCGAAGCGGTTCGCCAACCGGACCGCATATCCCTGTGCCAGGCCATATCTCGACCCGAACTCGTTGTAGACGGTCTGCCGACTGACGCCGGTGGCGGCGGCGACGTCCGACATGCGGATCGCCGACCAGTCTCGCTCGGTCAGGAGGTCGTGCAACCCGTCGAGCAACGAGTTGCGCAGCAGCGACTCGCTGTCCTGCGCGTGATTGCGTGTCGTCATCCTGCCGCGCCGACCGGCTCCAGCGCGTTCGAGATCTCGGCGCGCAGCGGACGTCCGGTACCGCCGCCCACGTCGCTCCTGGTGTCGACGTCCACGTCGAAGTGCGCGGCCATCGCCGGCTGCCCGTCCATCCGGGTGTTGCGGTTGTACTGCATCGACCACGCGAGCGAGACGCGCGGGAGTGGGGTCGCGGGAGCGAGTCCGAGGTCGGTGGCGATGGTCATGGCCACCAGTTTGCCGTGCTCGATGGAGGTGAGCCACCGCCCGGCACCTATCGGCTCACCGGGACTTTCGTCGCCGCGCCGGACCCCGATCACGACAATGGACGTTGTCTATACAAAAGTTCCTGTTTGTAAAGTACTCTTCTGCAAAGAAGATCCCTCGCGCGTTTCTGTCGGGGGAGGGCGCGAGGGATCTTCCTGGGGGAACTCCGGGGCGGCGGGGGAAAGGGCCGCGTCCGGAATCGAGGGGAGCTACCCCTCTGTCATGGGGTGTTGATCCAGTTCAGGATCGACTGTGCGGTGGCGGGATCGCCGTTGCTGATGCCGATCGCCGCGCCGATGGCGGCGCCGACTCCGGCGCCCCAGATGCAACCGACGATGACAAGGCAGCCGATGATCAGGCCGGCGAGCGCACCGATCGCGGTGGTCACGTTGCCGCCGCGATTCCAACCGTTGTTGATGTGCCAGATCATCTGCTGATACGCGCGATCCTTTTTCGCCGACGCGGGACGGACGCCCGCCGCGATCGCGGCGCGGGCCTCCGGCGTGAGGATCGGGGTGAAGGTCGCCTGGGTGCGATCGGCGCTGACCTGCGTGCGCAGCGGCACCGTCGCCCCGTTGAGGGGCAGGGTCAGGGCGACGCGCTCGAGAGTCCGGCCGTTCAGGTCGACGACCTGCAGCTCGCTCCCGGCGGATACGAAGGTCGCGTTCCGCAGGGTCGACGTAATGGAGGTGCCGTCCGCGGAGGCGATCGACAGGTGTGAGGGCGCAGCTGGTGCCGGCGCTCCATGGGCAGTGCCGAACGAGATCGTGAGCACGGCAATGGCCAGCGCGGTGATGCCGAGCAGGCGGAAACGCTTCATCGGTCGCTCTCCACTTCGTCGTCTGCGTGTGGTCGGTGCCGTCGCCGCGATGACCACACCCGGCCGCCTGGCGACGTCCGAGCGCTATGTCGGGTTCGAGCGGTGTGATTCTCGCACCGTCGCGAGCGACCGTGGGTCGTGTCCGGATTCATTGGTATGAACGGATGACGCCAGGCTGTGGGCAGTGTCTGTGCGTGAGAAGCGTCGCGGGACGGCCTCAGCGCAAGGCGGGTCAGTCGTCGGCCGACGGACGCATACCCGCCAACATGATGGACACGAGGCGCGGTACGAGGTTCGGGGTCGCTGCCGCGACGGCGTCGGGCTGAGGGCGCGTGATGAGGCCGATGCCGACGATCAGCTCGAGTGCGTCGAGGTCGTCGCGGACCAATCCTGCGTTCTTGGCCGAACTGAGCAGTTCGTCGACGCGGGCCAAGGTCTGGGCCTGGGTGGTGCGAACCGCAGCGGTCACGTACTCGGCCAGCGCCGCCGACAGGGCGCCGAGATCCAGATCGACGAGCCGGTTCACGAACGTCGTCCACGCTGTGTCGGGTGTGGTGGTGATGTCGGTGAGACCCTCGTCGGCGGCGCGCCCGATGTCGTTCAGGATTGCGAGCGCCACTTCGTCTGCGAGCGCATGCCGGGACTCGAAGTTCCGGTAGAGGGTGGCGATTCCCACCCCGGCACCCTCCGCGACGGTCTCGAGTGCGACACCGCCGCCCAGTGCCGCGAACAGTCGACGGGCCTCTTTGACGATCGCCTGACGACGCCGTGCTGCATCCGCTCGCATGCCCACGTCCTCTCGAGCCGTTGACTCGTCCATCACATCGGTGTTGACAGCCCCAGTTTAACCGGAGGATTATCATCCACTATAAACGGAGGAAAAGCATCCGGTTTAGATCTGGAGGACGTGCGATGACATCCACGGAGTTGGGAACCACGGCGAATGAGGAGAAGGCGGCGTCGGGAAAGAAGACGCCGCCGCCCGTGGTGATGCTGGCGGGTCTGACCGCCGGCTTGGGCGCCATCCTCATCCTGCTGCTGATGGTGTTCATCCTGCCGTCACTGAAGAGTGGTGCCCACGATCTGCGGGTCGGCGTGGTCGGTTCGCCGGCTGCGGTCGGTTCGTTCGAGCGGAGCCTGGCCACGGCTGCTCCCGATGCGTACGAGCCCCAGCGCTACGACTCGGAGGCCGCGCTGCGGGACGCGATCGAACACCGTGAGGTGGTCGGCGGCTTCGTGATCGACGAGGCGGGTGTCCACACCCTGGTTGCCGGCGCAGGCTCGGCGTCGATCAGTGGGAGCCTCACCGGTACCGCGCAGGCGGTCGGGCAGGCGACAGGGGAGAAGGTGACGGTCGAAGACGTGGTCCCGCTGCCCGAGGCCGACCCGACCGGCATCGGCATCGGTGGTCTCGCGTTCCCGCTCGTCTTCGGCGGCATCGTGCCGGTCGTCGCGTTCCGGAAGATCTTCCCGCGTGGCAACGGCTGGTACCTGACCGGTCTGATCACCTTCTCGGTCGTCGGTGGCGTCATCGTCGCGTCCATGCTCACCTTCGGGTTCGGCAGCATCGACACGGGACTGTGGTCGACGGAGTTCTGGGCGGTCGCCGGTTCCATCGCGCTCGGTGTCGCCGCCCTGGCCATCCCGCTGGCGGGCCTGCAGAACGCGTTCGGCGCCAAGGGTTTCACCATCGGTGCGATGGTCATGATGTTCCTCGGCAATCCGCTGGCCGGTATCGCCGGCTCGGCCGCGTGGCTGCCGTCCGGGCTGGGCACCGTCGGACAGATCCTGCCCCCGGGTGCTGCCGGAACCCTGGTCCGTTCGGCCGCCTACTTCGGCGGTGCAGGCGGTCTCACCGCGGGACTGACACTGGCCACGTGGATCGTCGTCGGTCTGGTGCTGTTCGTCACGGGTGCGCGACGTGCCGCCGTGTCGGCAGCCGAGGCCGTCGAGATCGGCAGCTAGGCTTCGAATCCATATCGGGGCGTCGAGTATCGAGCGCCCAACTGATCGAGGGAGACAGAGCATGTCGGGCCATGTCAACGTGGACAATTTCGTTCGGGCGGAGACGCACCGGATGTTTGCCGACATCCAACTGGCCGCCGGCGGGGTGGGGAAGTTCCGCCACAACCGGGAACCCGCCTCGATCGACGAGCAGACGGTGATCCGGCTCAACCGCGACACCCTCTACAGCTTCGCCGTCGTCGACCTCGCCGAACCGGCCGCCCTCACACTGCCCGACGCAGGCGAACGATATGTGTCCGCGATGGTCGTGAACGAGGACCACTACGTCGGCGGCGTTCTGCACGCCGTGGGTGAGCACACGCTGACGCAGGAACAGTACGGATCGAGGTATGTCCTCGTCGCGGTGCGGATTCTGGTCGATCCGACGAATGCTGCCGACGTCGCCGCGGTCGGTGAGTTGCAGGATCGGACGACGATCGCCTCGGCGTCGTCGGAACCGTTCGTTTCTCCCGACTACGACACCGCGAGCCTCGACGCGACCCGCAACGCGCTGTTGGAGTTGGCCAAGGGACTCGACTCGTTCGACCGAACCTTCGGCGCCCGCGATGACGTCGACCCGGTCCGACACCTGATCGGGTGCGCCGCGGGTTGGGGTGGTCTCCCTACCTCGGAGGCGACCTATGTCGGCGTCGACCCGGCCACCGGCCCAGGACATTACGAACTGGTCTTCGCCGACGTCCCGGTCGATGCCTTCTGGTCGGTGTCGGTCTACAACGCGGCCGGGTTCTTCGAGCCCAACGAGGAGAATCTGTACACGGTCAACAGCGTCACCGGCGTTCGCAACGACGATGGTTCGATCACCGTCCGGTTCATCCCGGACACCTCGGGCGACGTCCCGCCGAACGCGATCGTGACTCCGGAGGGCTGGAACTACCTCATCCGCTTCTATCGCCCCCGCCCCGAGATCCTCGACGGCACGTGGACTCCGCCGGTGTTGAAGGCGGTTGCTCAGTCCTGAGGTCGACTGCAGATTCGTATGACGTTGTGCCCGGATTCCGGGCACAACGTCATACGATCCTAAGAGTGGTTGCGCGCGTAGCCCTCTCGCCCGCTGAGGTGCAAGGAGTGATAGCGACGGGCCGTCCTCGCTACCTGAGGTGCAGGGAGTGATAGCGACGGGCCGTCCTCGCTACCTGAGGTGCAGGGAGTGATAGCGACGGGCCGTCCTCGCTCCCTGAGGTGCGAGCGCAGCGAGCCTCGAAGGGCCGGCGACGCTCCTATCCTGAGTGCCCGTACGCGTGGTCGAGAAGTGCTGAGGCGACTACGAGTTCGACGGGTGTGGCGTCACGGAGGTCGATGACTTCACGCAGGTGGAGGCGTGGGGTATCGCCGGACTCTTCTGGTCCGTGAATTTCGGTGCGCACTTGTTGGAGGTGTTCGGTGAATCGGCGGGGTATGTCGGGTCGCCGGTTGATGCGTTCGGGGTTGGGTGGTGCGCCGGGTTCGGCGTTGAGTCGCCATGCGCAGCGGCCTTCGTCGGGTCCTTCGCGCACCATGCGGGTGGTGTAGTCGCCGGGTTGGTTACTGACCATGCGGTTGTGTTTTGGGCAAGCGGGTGCGAGGTCGGTGATGTCGGTGAGTCCACCTGCTGCCCAATCGAGTTGGGCGTGATGCATCTCGACGTGTGCGGCGGCAAGGCCGCAGCCGGGGGTGGAGCAGTTCTCGCCGTCGGGTCGGGCGAAGGAGGCGAGGCGTTGTTCGCGGGTGGCGAGGCGTTTGCCGCGGCCGAAGTAGAGCGGGACGGCGGTGGCGTCTTTGAACACCGCCAACCAAGGCTGAGCATTGGCGGCCATGTTGATGAGCTCGGGGATGGGGATCAGGGTGCCGGTGGCGGTGGTGGCGAGCCCGGCTTCGCGTTGGAGGTCGGTGAGGTCGGCTTTGATGATCAGCTGGGTCGGCAACCCGCGGTGACTCTTACCCAGGAGGCCGTCGTCGAAGACGGCTTTGAGGAGTGCGTTGACGGCGTCGTGGTTGAGCTGGGCGGGGGTGCGGTCGTCGCGTTCGGCCGCAGCAGCCACCGCGTCGGGGTCGGCGTCTTCGATCGATCCGTGTGGGGAGTCGGGGTCGTCGGGGTTGTTCATGCCGGGTTTGGCCCAGACGGCGAGCAGCATCGTGACCCGGGCAAGGAGTTCGGGGGTGAGGTTGGCGGTCATTCTGGCGGTGCCGTCGACACGTTGGCGGTGAACCGACAGATTCCGTCGGCGTGTGCGGTCGGTGTCGTCGGCGAGTGTGCCGTCGGGATCGAGGTGAGCCAGCAGGCGTGCACCGAGGGCGGTGATGTCGGCGGGGGTGTGGTCGATGGCGATTTCGGCCATTTGTCGTTCGGCGGCGACTTTGATGTCGTGGTCGACGGCGTGGGGGATCTGGTCGAGGACGTCGAGAACGGCGTGCACGTGGGCGGTTCCGACGCGACCGTCGGCGAACGCCTCGGCCAGGGCCGGATGTGTGGGTTCGAGAGCTTGGCCGGTGGTGAAGTCGGGGTAGGTCGCGGTGGCCCGGGTTTGTTTGAGCCGCTTACCCGGGTAGGCCATGCGCAGTCGGAACTTCATGTAGTCGATCACGCTGCGGTAGCCGAACTTACGCGGCAGGTCGCGTTGGTCGGCTTCCACGATCTGTTGGTTGCCGGTGTAGGTGAGTCGGGCGACGGCTCGTTCGATATGAACACCGGCATCGTCGACCTCGGCATCGGACAGTCCGGTGAAACCTGCATTCTGCAGCTTGTCCACGATCGTGTCGAGTTCGTCGAGTAGTGCGGGCATCCGGGCAGGGGAGGTCTCGTCGACATCGCCGCTCGATTCGATATTGGTCATGACGGTCACCCCCCCCGGATCTCGCTGTACGAATATACGTTCGAATGTACACCCAATACTGCTGCCACGCAGAAGTTTTCGGCACCGCTGTGGAGGCCGAGGATTGTCGGTGGCGTCGTGTAATGGGCCGCTTTCGACGATGGGTGCCCGGTGGGAAAAGAGCATCGGCGTCGGTTATCGGGCATTTGCATGCGTGCAGCAGTGTCTTTCGCGGATACTGCTCCAATGTTGTTGCCCCGGCGAATCCTCGCTACCCGGACCAGGATAGGCACCCTCGCTGTCGCGGTTCTCGCGTTGTCGGCGTTACTGGTCGCGACTCCGGGTACTGCCGACGCGGCGAGCTGGCGTTACACGATGGTCGGGTTCTCCAACACCAGCGCCCGCCATATGGACGTGTACCAGTCCTCGGACGCGACCCGGTTCAAAGCCCTCCGATTCGGGGCGTATCGACCACCGTCCGGCCTGGTGCGTGATCCGAGCATCTACCGCAGCGCCGACGGCTGGTACTACGTCACCTACACCACCGGTTCGACGACGATCGGCTTTGCGCGGAGTCGCGACCGCGTCAACTGGAACTTCATGCACAACTACCCGGTGCCGCTGTGCTGCGCTTTCCTGCCCGGCACCGGCGACGGTTCGGGCTCGTCGGCCGGTTCACTGAGCTTCGGATCGGCCGGTTCCAGTGACGGGCCGTCGTTGTCGCCGTTCACCACCAAGGCCTGGGCCCCGGAATGGTTCGTCGAGGGCGGTCGGGTGCACGTGATCCTGTCGATGTCGACCGGTGGCGGGTTCGTGCCGTACCTGATGACCGCGCTCGAGCCGGGGCTCCGGCTGTGGAGTCCGCCCGTGCCGATTCTCGGTCTCCGTGCCGACCGCATCGACACCACGATCGTCAAGGTGGGCGGGACCTACCACGCCTTCACCAAGAACGAGACCAAGAAGGTCATCGAGCATGCGGTATCCGGGTCGCTGCTGGGGCCGTACCGATTCGTCCGGCCGGGGCCGTGGGGCCGCCTGGTCGAGGGCTCGGCCGTGGTGAAACTGCCGAATGGGAACTGGCGTCTCTACCTCGACGCCTACCGGGACCGGCGGTACTTCTACTCCGACAGCCGGGACGGCCTCTGGTCGTGGACGCCGTTGAAGGAGCTACCCGGACTGTCCGGGTCCGTGCGGCACTTCGGCGTTATCCGTGAGCCGGTCTAGGGCTGTCGAGCAGCTCTCGGTCCGGCCGGTGGTCAGGCGCCTTCCGACAACTGCGACTTCACCTCGGGTTTGAGCACCTTCCCGACCTTCGACCGCGGGAGATCCGGCCAGACGTGCACCACCTTGGGTGTCTTGACGCTGCCGATGCGGGCCTTGACGAAGGCGATCACTTCCTGAGGGTCGACGGCCTGCCCGGCGCGAGCTTGGACGACTGCCTCGACCCGCTCTCCCCACTTCTCGTCCGGGCGGCCGATGACCGCGCAGTCCTGGATGTCGGGGTGCGCCAGCAGCGCCTGTTCGACCTCTACCGAATACACGTTGAAGCCGCCGGTGATGATCATGTCCTTGGCGCGGTCGACGATGAACAGGAAGCCGTCGTCGTCGAGGTAGCCGATGTCGCCGGTGTGGTGCCAGCCGAACTTCGACGCCTCGGCTGTGGCCTCCGCGTTCTGGTAGTAGCCAGGCGTGACCAGCGACGACCGGATGACGATCTCGCCTCGTTCGCCGCGGGGCAGGTGGTTGCCGTTGGTGTCCATGATGGCGAGGGTGACCAGGGGTGTCGGTCGTCCCGCCGACGAGAGTCGTTCGGTCGCAACCGAACCGTCCTGGCGGAAGTGATCGGCCGGGGACATCGTGGACACCATCATCGGTGCCTCGGTCTGCCCGAAGAGTTGCGCCATCACCGGTCCGATGCGGGTCAGGGCCTCCTCCAGCCGTGCCGGTGACATCGGCGCGGCGCCGTACCAGAAACATTGCAGCGCAGAGCAGTCCGTGTGCTCGAGCGACGGGGAGGCGAGCACCATGTACAGCAGGGTGGGTGGCAGGAAGGTGTGTGTCACCCGGTGTCGCTCCAGAAGTGACAAGAAATCCTCGACATCGGGCTTTCGCATGATGACGATCTCGCCGCCCAGGCACAGGATCGGGAAACACAGGACGCCGGCCGCGTGGGTGAGGGGAGCCAACGCCAGATAGACGGGACGACCGTCGAACGGATAGCTCATCAACGTCAGCGACGTCATCGTCTCCAGGTTGACCCCGGTGAGCATCACGCCTTTCGGAGTGCCGGTGGTGCCTCCGGTGCCCGCGATCATCGCCAGGTCGTCGACCGCGGCCACCGGGACACCGCCCCCGGAAACGGGTTCGCCTGCGGTGTCGATGAATTCCGTCCACGACAACGTGTCCGACGCCGGAGCGTCGTCGTCGAAGCACACCCACGTGTGGATTCGAGGCAGCGTGTCGCGGATGGACTCCACGAGCGGCTCGAACGACTTCTGATAAAGCAGGGCCACGCAGTCGAATCTGTCGAGCAGCGTGCGGTTCTCGGCCGCCTCGTTGCGCGGGTTGATCGGACACCAGACCGCACCCGCACGGCTGATGCCGAACACCGAACCGAACGCCGTCGGATCGTTCGCGGACAGGACGGCGACCTTGTCGCCGGGGCCGACGCCGCGTCGTGCCAGGGCGGACGCGACCAGCCGCGACAGATCGACCACCTCCGCGTATGTCAACGACACCCCGTCGGTGGTGAAGCAGGGCGCCGACGGGTCGAGCGACGCGCCCTTGTCGAGGAAGTCTGCGATCTGCATGCCGACCCCGCGTGCCTACGCGTTGATGGTGGTGATCGGATCCTGCACGAAGCCGAAAGCCTTGAGTACGCCGAACAGTTCGCGGTGACCGAAGGCCTGGCATCCGGAAGCCAATCCGGTGGCCAGCGGAGCCTTCTGGATCAGCGAATACGCCGCATACGCCTGCAGGAGTCCCGTCTGCTTGTAGTTGCAGTTGCCGTAGATGACCGTGTGCGCCCGCCCGAGCGGACCGGTCGCGTGCACCGAATCCACCGACCGGTTGATGCGCGTGTACTCGCGGGGCGGCATCTCGCTCATGACCGATGCCGCGACCTCCTGCAGTGCGACCAGGCGTTCGTCGGGCGCCATGTCCTTGGTGGCTTCCAGGGCGCCCGCGACGATCTGCGGGACGCCCTCCATCAACGGCTTGTTGAAGACGCCGCCGAGTGCGCGGACATTGGCCACGCGCGGATCGCGTCTGAACCACACCGGGTGCGACGTTCCGCCCCACGGAAGGGCAAGTGCGAGTTCGTGTTGCCCCGGGATCGCGAGGGTGTAGAGGCCCGCTTCCGGATCCCATTCGACGTAGTTGTTCTGTTCGAGGTAGTACGCCTTCGCCATCGCCGCGTTGACGAGGATGGTCTGCGTCGACGCGATCGTCGGGCTTCCACCCCAGAACACCGCGATGTCGAGGGTGTCCAGACCCGGTGTCTCCAAGCAGATCTGAGCGGCAATCTCGCCGGTCGTGTACATCTGGGCCAACCCGGGACACAGAAGCAGGCCGGCCGCGGCGAAGTCCGCGCCGTACTTCTCGTCCAGACTGATGAGCCAGTCCTGCTCGCCGGTTGTGTCCAGGTAGTGGACGCCGGCGGCAAGACAAGCCTGCACGACCACATGGCCGTAGGTCGAGAACGGTCCGACGGTGTTGCAGACCACCGAGGCGCCCCGGAACAGCTCGGTGAGAGCCTCCACGGTGTGCTCCACCTCGGCGATCTCGAAATCGGCGGTCTCGATACCCGGCACGTGCGCGGCCATCGCGTCGTCGAGTTTGGTCTTGCTACGCCCGGCGGCGAGGAACGGGACGTTGTATTCGCGCAGGTACTCACAGATGAGGCGGCCGGTGTATCCGGAGGCGCCGTAGACGATGGCGGGCTTGGCGGGCATGGGCGAGACCTTTCTGGGGGAGTGGATGGTTGGCCGGAAACGGACTACATGCCCATCCCGCCGTCCACCGGGAGTCCGGCTCCGGTGATGAACTTCGCGGCGTCGGAGGCGAGGAAGACGACCGCATCGGCCATGTCGTCGACCTGTCCGAGGCGTCCGCCCGGGGTGAGTTCGACGACCCCTGCCACTGCGGCCTCGGGGGATTCGAACAGACCGAGCTCGGCGACATCGTTGGCCAACCCTGCGCCCATCGCGGTCGGGACGAGTCCCGGGTAGATGCAGTTCACGCGCACGCCGTAGCCGAGCTTGCCCGACTCCATCGCGGCGACGCGGGTGAGTCGGTCGACGGCGGACTTGGTCGCCGAATAGACCGCAATGCCCGGGAAGGCGATGGTCGCGGCGACCGATGCGACGTTGATGATGGCGCCACCCTGACCGGCCGAACCGTCGGGGCGCATCGCCCGCAGCCCGTGTTTGATCCCGAGGGTGGTGCCGAGAATGTTGACGTCGAGCATCTTCCTGATCGCGTCGGGCTCGACGTCGACGAGCAGGCTGGTGATCTCGATGCCGGCGTTGTTCACGAGGATGTCCAGGCCGCCGATGGATGAGACGGTCGCGTCGATCGCCGACGCCCAGTTGGCGTCGTCGGTGACATCGAGTCGGGTGAACCCATGGTCTGCACCGAGTGATGCAGCGACGTCTTTCCCGGCGTCGGAGACGTCGGCGATCATCACCGTCGCACCCGCCGCCGCCAGCGCGCGTGCCATTCCTTCGCCGAGTCCTTGGGCACCGCCGGTGACGAGTGCCTTCCGGCCGGACAGGTCGATCGAGGTCATTCGGGCTCCTTCGCGATGGGTCTCACTACGGATGTGATGGGTATCACTCGACGGACTCAGCGTGCCGCTGCCCTTGACAGTTGTCAAGAGAAATTTGGACACTTGTCAAAACTGCGTTGGTTAAGGTCAACGGCGTGGCGTTTGCTGTGAGGCCGAGTGGAGGGGGTGTTGGGGATGACTGATCCCGCCGTCCCGGGACCGGGCGTGGTTTCGCCCAAGCGCATCAGTCATGTCGACAAGTTCGAGAAGCGTCGCGGTGAACTCGCCGACGCGACCCTCGTGACCCTCGGTGAGCTGGGGTACGCCCGCACGAGCCTGCGTGAGATAGCCCAGAAGACCGAGTTCACCCACGGTCTGCTGCACTACTACTTCGCGGACAAGGTCGAGCTCATCACCTTCGGGGTGCGTCGATACAAGGAGAAGTGCGTCCGTCGATACGACGATGCGATCGCGCCGGCGACCACGCCCGAAGAACTCGCGGAGGCATTCGCCGGGGCGATGGCGGCGACCCTCGTCGGCGAAGCCCCGATGCATCGGCTCTGGTATGACCTGCGCACACAATCGATGTTCGAGGAAGCCTTGCGCGACACCGTGATCGACCTCGACCGCCAGCTCGAGGCGATGATCTGGCGGGTTGTCCTCGCCTACTCGGAACTCGTGGGTCGCGCTCCGGTGGTCACCGAATTCGGTGCGTACACACGATTCGACGGGCTCTTCGAGAACTGTCTGGTGAGGTACTGCGCCGGCGGCGAGGCGATACCGGAGACCCTCCGGGCTCAGGCGAAGGAACTGCTGGCCACGACGGTCGCGCGGGCCGACGACAGCTGATCGGTGTCCACGGCCTCGGTTTCTCGTCGCGCGACACGTTCGACGAAAAGCGTTGACGATCCATACTCGGGCGGTACTGTGTGGAACATCACATAGTGGCCGGAGGGATCGCCATGATAAACGCAGAGATCAACGCAATCCATCACAGCATCCAGGCGCTGCGCCATCAGTTGGTGACCCTGAAGGCTCGCTACGGTGACGCCGACAGTGTCCGCCGAATGGTCAACGACCTCGATCGACTCGACATCGATCTGCACGACTTCGAGCAGAATCCGCCGAAGTTGAAGCCGCAGCAGAAGCCGGGGCAGGACCGGGTCTATGTGCCGGACAGCAAGTCCGACGAGTCGGCGTGGCTCGGTGCCCAGGACGAAGGGCTCGGGTTCCACTCGCGTGAGCGGACGAAGTGAGCGCGCCCGCGGCTGAGCGGGATTCACTCGGGGTCTTCTCCCCGAGACGGGCGCGCCTGACGGCGCGCACTCTCCGGACGGACCGATGGTGGCTGTCGCCGTTGCTGACGGTGATCGGTCTCGCGGCGTTCGTCATCTATGCGACCGTGCGGTCGTTCATCCGGAGCGCCTACTACGTTGCGGACTATCACTACCTGACGCCGTTCTACTCGCCGTGTCTGAGCGAGTCGTGCGTCCCCGGGTCGAGCCATTTCGGCACGCCGTTCCCGGAACTCCCGATGTGGATTCCGTTGGCGTTTCTCACATTGCCCTTTCTGCTCGGGTTCCGGTTGACCTGCTACTACTACCGCAAGGCCTACTACCGGTCGGTCTGGCTTTCGCCGCCGGCATGTGCGGTCGCCGAGCCCCACACGAAATACACGGGTGAGACTCGCCTGCCGCTGATCATCCAGAACTCGCACCGGTACTTCTTCTATGCGGCCGTGATCATCTCGGTGATCAACACCTACGACGTCATCGTCTCGTTCCACGCCAAGGACGGCGGTTTCGGCCTGGGACTGGGCAACGTGATCCTCGTGGTCAACGTGGTCCTGCTCTGGATCTACACCGTGTCCTGCCATTCGTGTCGGCACGTGACCGGCGGCCGGCTCAAGCATTTCTCGAAACATCCCGTGCGGTACTGGATCTGGACCCAGGTCTCCAAGCTGAACACCCGGCACATGCAATTCGCCTGGATCACGCTCGGCACACTCGTGCTCACCGATTTCTACATCATGCTGGTGGCCAGTAGCACGATCTCGGATCTGAGGTTCGTGGGTTGATCGATTGAGGGCGCAACGCCTGTTGTGCAACCGTTTTCAACGTTGGGAGTCGCGCTAGATGACCGAGCCGGAACGCTACAAGTACGACGTCGTGGTGATCGGTGCGGGTGGTGCCGGCCTGCGGGCGGTCATCGAGGCCCGCGAGAAGGGTTACTCGGTCGCGGTCGTGTGCAAGTCGCTGTTCGGCAAGGCGCACACTGTGATGGCCGAGGGCGGATGTGCGGCGTCGATGGGCAACGCGAACGCGAAGGACAACTGGGCGACCCACTTCCAGGACACGATGCGTGGCGGTAAGTTCCTGAACAACTGGCGCATGGCCGAACTGCATGCCAAGGAAGCACCCGACCGGGTGTGGGAACTGGAAACCTACGGGGCGCTGTTCGACCGGACAGCCGATGGTCGGATCGCCCAGCGCAACTTCGGCGGCCACACCTATCCGCGCCTCGCCCACGTCGGCGACCGGACCGGGCTCGAACTCATCCGGACCATGCAGCAGAAGATCGTGTCGCTCCAGCAGGAGGATTTTGCGGCCACCGGCGACTACGAGTCCCGGATCAAGGTGTTCGCCGAATGCACCATCACCGAGTTGCTCAAGGACGGCGACGCCATCGCGGGTGCGTTCGGGTACTGGCGTGAGTCGGGCCGGTTCATCGTGTTCGAGGCACCTGCGGTCGTTGTCGCCACCGGCGGTATCGGTAAGTCGTTCAAGGTCACATCGAATTCCTGGGAGTACACCGGTGACGGGCACGCGCTCGCACTACGCGCCGGCGCGAGCCTGATCAACATGGAGTTCGTCCAGTTCCACCCGACCGGGATGGTGTGGCCGCCCAGCGTGAAGGGCATTCTCGTCACCGAGGGCGTCCGCGGTGACGGCGGCGTCCTCAAGAACACCGACGGCAAGCGGTTCATGTTCGACTACATCCCGCCGGTGTTCAAAGGCCAGTACGCGGAGACGGAGAAGGAAGCCGACGAGTGGCTCGCCGACAACGACTCTGCCCGCCGCACACCGGATCTGCTCCCTCGCGACGAGGTCGCCCGCGCGATCAACGAGGAGGTCAAGGCCGGCCGCGGCACCGAGCACGGTGGCGTCTACCTCGACATCGCGTCCCGTATGCCGGCCGAGGAGATCATCCGGCGCCTGCCGTCGATGCATCACCAGTTCAAAGAGCTCGCCGACGTGGACATCACGAAGGAACCGATGGAGGTCGGTCCGACCTGCCATTACGTGATGGGTGGGATCGAAGTCGACCCCGACACCGCGGCGTCGCGGGTGCCCGGCCTGTTCGCCGCGGGCGAGTGTTCCGGCGGTATGCACGGGTCGAACCGGCTCGGCGGCAACTCGTTGTCCGACCTGCTGGTGTTCGGTCGACGAGCCGGGCTCGGCGCGGCGTCGTATGTCGAGTCGCTGGGCAATCGGCCCGAGATCGCGCAGGACGACATCGACCGGGCGGCGAAATATGCACTCTCGCCGTTCGATCCGCCTGCCGACGGCAAGCCGGAGAACCCCTACACGCTGCACATGGACCTGCAGCAGGCGATGAACGACCTGGTCGGCATCATCCGCAAGGAAGCGGAGATGCAGGAGGCACTCCGCGTGCTCTCCGACCTCCGCAACCGCCTCGGCGGCATGCAGGTCGAGGGTCACCGGCAGTTCAACCCGGGGTGGCACCTGGCGATCGATCTCCGGAACATGCTGCTGGTCAGCGAATGTGTCGCGAAGGCGGCACTGATGCGCACCGAGAGTCGCGGCGGGCACACCCGAGACGATCATCCGTCGATGGATTCGGCCTGGCGCAACACCCTGCTGGTCTGTACCGCCGACACGAGTACCGACTCCCCGGTACCGGAGGTCGAGGTGGTCAAGGAAGAGCAGGAGCCGATGCGTCCGGAACTGTTGGAGCTCTTCGAGTTCGAGGAGATCGAAAAGTACTACACCGCAGCCGAGATCGCCGGTCATCCCGGCGCCGGAGGCGAGCGAGCCGAGGGACAGTCGGAGGACTGACATGGGGTACGACGCGAAGTTCCGAGTGTGGCGCGGCGACACCGAGAACGGTGGGCTCGAGGACTACACGGTGCAGGCCAACGACGGTGAGGTGGTGCTCGACATCATCCACCGTCTCCAGGCGACCCAGGCGCCCGACCTCGCCGTCCGCTGGAACTGCAAAGCCGGCAAGTGCGGGTCCTGTTCGGCTGAGGTGAACGGTCGTCCGAAGCTGCTCTGTATGACCCGGATGTCGACGTTCACCGAGGACGAGGTCATCACGGTGACCCCGATGCGCACGTTTCCGGTGATCCGCGATCTGGTCACCGACGTCTCGTTCAACTACCAGAAAGCCCGTGAGATCCCGGCCTTCGCCCCGCCACCCGATCTGGGGCCGGGGGAGTACCGGATGAAGCAGGTCGATGTGCAGCGCTCGCAGGAGTTCCGCAAGTGCATCGAGTGCTTCCTCTGCCAGAACACCTGCCATGTCGTCCGTGACCACGAGGAGAACAAGGAAGCTTTCGCAGGCCCCCGCTATCTGATGCGGATCGCCGAGCTCGACATGCACCCCCTCGACACCGCCGAGCGTCGGGATACCGCTCAGAACGAACACGGGCTGGGGTTCTGCAACATCACCAAGTGCTGCTCCGACGTCTGCCCGGAGGACATCAAGATCACCGACAACGCGCTCATCCCCATGAAGGAACGGGTCGTCGACCGTAAGTACGACCCGCTGGTCTGGCTGGGGAACAAACTCTTCCGACGGTAGCGCCCTCCTTCGCGCACCCGGCGATCCTGGGGTCCACTCCCCGACACCGATCGATCGACACTGCCGACGGCTCTCGACGAGCCGTCGCTACCGTCGTGCCTCCGGTGTGACCTGGTCGATGATTCGTCAACGGGTGAAACGGATATACGAGGTGTGTAGGGGTACCGACCAGGGGCCCATCAGGAGGGAGTCGGTACTTCGATGACAGTGAACCACCGCGTTGCCACACGTACTCCAGAGCTCGTATGAGGACGAGTGACGACGTTCCGGTTGACGGTCGGACCCTGCACTACGGCGAGTTCTACGGCGTCACCGATGCTCCGGTGGACGATGACCGAAAGCTTCTCGTCGTCTGGGGAAACTGCCAGGCCGAGGCCTTGCGGATCGTCCTGTCCAGCTCTCCGGATCTTCCGTTCCGTACCGTTCGCGTCCCGCCGGTCCACGAACTCGAGCGTGCTGACGTGGCGCAGGTCGAGGACCTCGTCCGCCGAGCCGCGGTCATCGTCTCCCAGCCGGTGCGTGCCGGGTACCGGGGATTTCCGATCGGTACCTCGGACCTGGCCGAGAGGGCGCCGTCGGCGTCTGTCATCGTCTGGCCGGTCATCCGCTACGGCGGGCTGTTCCCGTTCCAGGTGATCGCCCGACATCCCGCGCAGCCGTCCGCAGTGCCCGCTGCAGTTCCGTACCACGATCTGCGGACGGTCCTCGCGGTGAGAGCCGGTCGCGGCGGCCTCGACGAGTGGGACGTCGACGTGACCGCCGAACGCATCCGGGATGCAGCGCGATGGAGTGTGGACCAGCTCGAAATCCGTGAGCGTCGGCACTGTGACGTCGGGATCTCCGACGTACTGCTCGACCTCGGGGCCGACGCCGCCCACACGATCAATCACCCCGGGAACCGGGTGCTGCTCACCCTTGGCGGCCGAATCCTCGACTCGCTCGGGGCGTCCGCGCCGGTCCCACCCTCACGAGACCTCCTCGGCAACATCCGGGCGCCCCTGGAACAACGCGTGATCGACGCGCTGGGTTTCGACGCGAGTCCGCGGACGTCGTGGGAGGTCGACGGTACGGTGCTGACCGAGGATGACGTCCGCCGTCGCCAGATGCACTGGTACGCCGACCATCCCGAGTTCATCGAAGCAGTACTGGGCCGATACGCCGACCTCATCGAAATCCTGGGCCTGTCATGACGGGACCCATCGGACATCTTCTGGTCGGACCCCGGTCACACGGTGTGGTGCGATATGCGCAATCGGTCTTCGATGCGGTGAAGGCGGAGAACGCGGATCATCGGCTATCGCACACTCACAGAGTCGGTGCCGGTGGCGCAGCGGGACTGGACGAGTGCGCCCTCGTGCACGTGCACGTGACCGATCGCCTTTTCGGGCGCACGCCACGGCGAGCCCGGGAGAACGTGCTCGCCATGATCGCGGCACTGGATCGGCCTGTCTCGGTGACCCTGCATGACCTGCCACAACCCTCGGACGGTCCCGGGATGCAGGCGCGTGCCGACTTCTTCCGCGCGGTGGCGCGGGCCGCGACAGGTGTGATCGTGTCGAGTCACCACGAGGCGTCGCTCTTCGCCGAATACGTCGACGGGACGATCGGCGTCGAGGTCATACCACTGATGTTCGATACTGTCCGCGTGGACAAACCCTCGGACTCAGCGGAATTGACGGTTGGCGTCCTCGGCTACCTGTACCCCGGGAAGGGGCACATGGAGACGCTGCAGGCGATGTCCGATCTCGATCCGTCGATCGGCTTCGTCGCCCTCGGCACCCCGTCACCCGGCCACGAGGACCTGGCCGACGATCTCGGCAAGGTCGCCGCCGACATGGGCAGGCGGTGCACGGTCACCGGGTTCCTGAGCGATGACGAACTGTTTCGGGCATCGACTGCCGTCACGATTCCGGTCGCCTATCACCGGCACATGTCGGCATCCGGTTCGATCAACTCCTGGATCTCCGCCGGACGCCGACCACTGGTTCCGCGCACCGCCTACACCGACGAACTCGCCGCGCGTTCACCGGGTGTGCTGACGATGCACGAGAACAACGACGCCGCTCTGCGGAGTGCCATCGAAAGTGCGTTCGCGAATACCGCGAGCACCTGGATCGATTCGGCGGTGACGCCGTCACCCACGGCCGCCGATGTCGGCCGGGCTCACCAGCGACTGTTCCGGCGGTGGACTGCGTGAAGGCCATCAGGCTCGGCGACGGCCGGACCGTGGTGCCTGACAACCGCTGGGATCTGGTCGGTGAGGCTCCGACGACACCGCTGGTGAGTGTCGTGATTCCGTACTACAACCAACCCCACCAACTCGCGTTGGTCCTCGAGGCATTGACGGCCCAGACCCACCCACCGGATCGTCTGGAGGTGATCGTCGCCGACGATGGCTCGGCGTGCTCGCCGGAGGTGAGTGCGTGGACATCGCGACTCGATCTCACTGTGGTGACGCAGGAGGACAGAGGCTTTCGAGCGGCAGCCGCCCGCAATCTGGGCGTCGCGGCGTCGAGCGGTTCGGTCCTGTGTTTCCTCGACGCGGACACGGTTCCGACACCCGATTACATCCAGCAGGCGATCAGGCTGCCCGCCGCGGCGCCCGATGTACTCGTGGTCGGGCGGCGTAAACACGCCGACCTGAGCCGCGTCGCCCCGGACTCGGTGGCCGAGTGGCTGTCCGATCGACGCCCATTCGAACCCTCGCACAACTGCGAACCCGAATGGCTGGTGGACGCCTACGATCGCACGTCCAATCTTCTGACCCCGGGTTGGGACGGGTACAAGTACCTCATCAGTGCCGTGATGACCTGCAGCCGTGAGTTGTTCGACGACGCCGGGGGATTCGACCCGTCGTTCGTCCATTACGGCGGCGAGGACTGGGAGTTCGCGAACCGGGCCTTCATGATGGGCGCCGTGTTCGCGCACGAACCCGACGCCCTCGCCTGGCACGATGGTCCCGATTGGGCCGAACGTTCGGTGCCCGAACGGATCTCGGAGAAGAACACCGAAGCCCTCGCGCTCGCCCCGCTCATCACCGATCCGGCGGCCCGGACCGACGGGCTGCTGTACTCGATCCCGGACATCGTGGTGCTCGTGTCGACCGCGGGACACACCGCGGCATCGCTGATGCGTACCGTCGCCGGCGCGTTGCGCGGGAGGGACGCTGCTGTCTGGCTTGTCGGCGCCCAGGCCGACTCTCTGCTCACCCGACTGGGCGTTCACGACTCGCGAATCCGGGTCGGTGATCCGGACGCATCGACGCTGACGCGGTGCAGGTTCGTCGTCGAGGTCGCCGGGACCGTGGTCTTCTCCGCCGACTCGCTCGCGCTGCTCACGGCTCAGGTCGGCCCGGGGGATTGCGGCCAGGTGACCGTGGACTTCGACGGATCACCGGCAGCCTCGGTGACGGTCGCGTCGTCGCGTGCGCGGCACCGGGTCCGACGATGGGCGCCGCACACCGATATCGGCGCCGACAAGCTGCTCGACCGGTTGTTCGGGGCCCGGACGGTGCATCACGGCGAGGTCGGGATCGTCGTCGGCGACGACGAACCGGCGTTGTCCTGGTGAGCGTGTTCCGCCGGTGACTGGCACCGGCGAGCCTCACTTCGACATGCAGACTTCGATCGGAGTCTGCATCTCGGGATCGACGTCGACCGGTTCGGAAGTGGGGTTCCGATGACCTGGGATTTTTGGTGCCCCCGGTGAGACTCGAACTCACACTGGACGGGTTTTGAATCCGTTGCCTCTGCCAATTGGGCTACGGGGGCCGGTGCGCGGGTTGCCCCGTGCAGGAGCCAACTCTAGATGATCGGCCGACCGGCCCGGTAACCGGTACTCTTCTGTTTCGACTATGGCGTGGAGGAGGGGATGGTGACAGTGACAGACAGTGCGACCACTACGGCCGGGGAGAACACGAAGACACATCGTGTTCTGGTGGCCGAGGACGACTCGCTGATCCGGATGGATCTGATCGAGATGCTCCGTGAAGAGGGTTATGACGTCGTGGGCGAGGCCCCGAACGGGCAGGTCGCCGTCGAACTCACGGAGTCCCTGAACCCCGACCTCGTCATCATGGACATCAAGATGCCCGTCCGCGACGGGATCGACGCCGCGACGGAGATCGCGGAGAAGAGGCTCGCGCCGGTCGTCATGCTCACCGCGTTCAGTCAGCGGGACTTCATCGAGAAGGCCCGCGACGCCGGGGCGATGGCCTATCTGGTCAAGCCGTTCACCAAGGCCGACTTGGTGCCGGCCATCGAGGTGGCCGTCAGCCGGTACCACGAGCTCAAGCTGCTCGAGCGTGAGGTCGCGACGATGAACGAGCGGCTGGAGACCCGCAAGCTCGTCGAACGCGCCAAGGGCTTGCTCATGCAGAAACAGGGCCTCTCCGAACCCGAGGCGTTCAAGTGGGTTCAGCGTGCCGCGATGGACCGTCGGACCACGATGAAAGCCGTGGCCCAGGTGGTCGTGGAGACACTGGGAACAAACTGACAAAGAACAAGTTGATTTGACGCAATGCGTCTGCGCGCAAGCCAGTTTCACTGTCTTTACGCAGGGGCAACAAGATCGCGCTAGCTTTCTTCCAGCGAGGCGCGGTTCGATGCGTCGATCTCGATGCGCCGCTCTCGTCCGACAAGAGAATCGCAAGGAGAGCATTGATGTCCTTTCGCTTTTTGACGAGCGGGGCAGTGGTCATGACGGCGGCGGCAGCGCTCCTCGTCGCCGGCTGCAGCAGCTCTGACTCTGGTTCCGACGAAGGGTCCGGAGGGTCGGCCAGCGCGGCCGTAGAGTCCACTCCCGCACCTCCCGGTCAGGGCCTCGCACAGAAATTGGCCTGTAACCCGCCGAAGGCCACGCCGGGCCCCGAGAGCACCGCTCCGCTGAAGATCGGCACCCTGCTCCCCGAGACCGGCTCCCTCGCCTTCCTGGGGCCGCCCGAGGTCGCGGCCGTCAAACTGGCGGTCAAGGACATCAACGCTGCCGGCGGCGTGCTCGACCAGCCGGTCGAACTGGTCACCGGTGACTCCGGTGACACCACCACCGACACGGCGAACGCCACCGTCGACCGCGAGCTCAGCGCGGGCACCCAGGTGATCATCGGTGCGGCGTCGTCGTCGGTGTCGCTCAAGGTCATCGACAAGATCGCCAACGCGGGTGCGGTCATGTTCTCGCCGGCGAACACCTCCGACGAGTTCACCTGTTACCAGGACAAGGGTCAGTACTTCCGTACCGCTCCCGCCGATGTCCTGCAGGCACAGGCACTCTCGCAGATCATGGCCGAGGACGGCGTCCAGCGTGTGTCCATTCTCGCCCTCAACGACCCGTACGGAACCGGCCTGGCCGACAACACCGTTCGCGACCTCGAGGCCGCCGGTGTGCCCGCCGACCAGATCCAGAAGATCATCTACGACCCGAACGCCCAGTCGTTCAACGCCGAGGTCGACCAGGTGAAGAACTTCAACCCGGACGGTATCGCTCTCATCGGCTTCGAGGAGAGCGCCAAGATCCTCACCCGCATGCACGAGATCGGCATCGGCCCGAGCGACGGCAAGCTCGTCTACGGCGTCGACGGCAACATGGGTAACGCGCTGGGCGGGTCGGTGGGCTCGGGACTGCTCGAGGGCATGAAGGGCACGACGCCGCTGACACAGACCAGCGCCGACTTCCAGAAGGCGCTCAAGGAGGTCGACAGCAATCTCATCGACTTCAACTACGCCGGCGAGAGTTACGATGCGGCCGTCCTGAGTGCCCTTGCGGCCACTGCGGCCAAGTCCACAGACGGCCGGTCCATCGCCGCGAACATCATCGGCGTCACGAACGGCGACGAGGACTGCGACTCGTACCAGGCGTGCCTGGATGCGCTGAAGAGCGGCAAGACGATTGCCTACGTCGGCAAGACCGGCAACCTGGCGTTCAACGCCGCCGGTGAGCCCAGCGTCGGCTCGTACGGTGTTCTCGAGTTCGACGGGGACAACAAGCTGTTGACCCCGACCCGCAAGTACGTGTCGGTGGCCGCGCAGTAGTTCACCACCAAACCAGGGACCCTCGGCTCACGAGCCGAGGGTCCCTGCGTTTGCCTGCTCACGAAATCCTTTGCCGCACAGCGTCCCCGTGTGAGCGGGGACGGAAACCGTGGGCGAAGACTATGCCTTCTTCTCCGAGCTGCCGGCCAGCGTGCCCAGGTAGAGCTCGATGATCTTGGGGTCTTTCGCCAGGTTGTTGCCGGTGTCGGTGTAGGCGTTGCGACCCTGGTCGAGAACGTAACCGCGGTCGCAGATCTGGAGGCAGCGGCGTGCGTTCTGCTCGACCATGATGATCGAGACGCCGGTCGCGTTGATCGCCTTGCAGCGGATGAACACCTCGTCCTGGAACATGGGGGACAGGCCCGCAGACGGCTCGTCGAGCAGCAGCACCGCCGGGTCCATCATCAGTGCCCGGCCCATCGCGACCATCTGACGTTCACCGCCGGACAGCGCGCCCGCCTTGATCTTCCGGCGCTCCGACAGGAGCGGGAACAGCTCGGAGACGAACTCGAATCGTTTCGCGAACGTCTTCGGGCGCAGGTACACGCCCATCTCGAGGTTCTCCTCGATCGTCAGTGCGGGGAACACATTCTGTGTCTGCGGGACGTATCCGACGCCCTTGTCGACGAGTACATGTGCCTTGGCCGAGGTGATGTCGTCACCGCGCAGGGTGACCGAACCCTCGCGAACCGGGATCAGCCCGAACAGGGTCTTGAGCAGCGTCGACTTACCGGCGCCGTTCGGCCCGATGATGCCCACGATCTCCCCGTCGTTCAGGAAGAAGTTGCACTCCTCGAGGATGTTGATCCCGGGAAGGTAGCCGGCGGTGATGTCGTCGGCCCGCATCAACGCGTTCGCGGCGAGCTTTCGGTGCTCGTCCGGCGTGGCCGCGAGCTGAGCGGGGGTCAGCGACCCGCCGTTCGATGCCAAGCTCATCACTCGGCCTCCTTCTTGTCGGTGTCGACCTGTCCCGGGGTGGCCCTGCCCGGATCGACGGGCGGTAGCTCGACCGGCTCCGAGAGGTCGCCGCCTTCTTCCAGGGTGGCCTCGATGGCTGCCTCGACCTGTTCGGCGAGTATCGCCGTCGCACCGACGGGCTGACCCTGGTCGTCGAATTCGAGCGCCTGATCATGGTGTCCGCCGAGATAGGCGTCGACGACGGCCTCGTTGTCGCCCAGACGATCCGGCAGGGATTCCGCGATGATCTGGCCCTGGGCCATCACCACCACCCAGTCACTGATGTCGCGGATCACGTCCATGTCGTGTTCGACGAACACCACCGTCACACCCTCGTCGCGCAGGGACTTGATGTGTTCGAGCAGGCTCTGCGTGAGGGCCGGGTTCACACCTGCCATCGGCTCGTCGAGCATCACGATCTCGGGGTCGGTCATCAGCGCGCGTGCCATCTCGAGCAGCTTGCGCTGACCACCGGACAGCGAGCCGGCGAAGTCGTCCGCCTTCGCGTCGAGCTTGAAACGCCGCAGCAGTTCGTGTGCGCGCTCGGTGATCTCGGCTTCCTGTTTGCGCCAGGTCCACGGTGCGAGGGCGGAGAGGAAGTGTTCGCCGCGCTGGCCGGTGGCACCGAGCTTGACGTTGTCGAGCACGGACAGCTTCGACAGTGCCTTGGTCAGCTGGAAGGTGCGGACCATGCCGCGACGCGCGACCTGATGCGGGACCATCCGGCCGAGGGATTCGCCGTTGAGCGACCACGTTCCGGAATCGGGCTTGTCGAAACCGGTGATCAGGTTGAAGAACGTGGTCTTCCCGGCTCCGTTGGGACCGATGAGCCCGGTGATCGCGCCACGCTGCACCTCGAGGTGGTCCACCTGGACTGCCTTGATGCCGCCGAAGGTGCGGGAGATGTTGTCCACCACGATGATCGGATCGGGTTTCGGTGATCCGGGTTCGGGTGACACCTCCGCGAACAGTCGCGAGCGCTCGGGTGCCGACAGGGTGGTCAGATCGCGACGCGTGGCCCGCGTACCGGCGATGTCGGGGTCGGTGTCGGTGTCGGTGTCGTCGACGACGATCCCGGTGTCGTTCAACGGCGTCGAGGACTCGTCGCCGGGTGCTGAATGGCGTCCGTCATCAGGCATCGAGCTGCACCTCCCTCTTGTTGCCGAGGAGCCCCTGTGGTCGGAACACCATCATCAGGATGATCGCCAGACCCAGCAGCACGTAGCGGATCGCGCCGACCTGCTGTGCCGAGAGGTCCAGGATGGGGTTGTCGCCGGCCGTGGCCTGGCGCAACAACGCGTCGGGGATGGCCAGCAGGAACCAGAACAGCATCGCGCCCACGACCGGTCCGAAGACCGTCGCCGCGCCACCGAGGATCAGTGCGCCGTAGGCGAAGAAGGTCTGGGCGGTGGAGTAGAAGTCCGGGTTGATCGACTGCGTCGCGAGTGCGTTGAACACGCCCGCGAGGCCACCGATACAACCGCCCAGGATGAGCGCCTGCATCTTGAAGAAATAGGCGTTCTTGCCGAGCGATCGGGCCGCGTCCTCGTCCTCGCGGACCGCCTTGAGCACGCGACCCCACGGGCTGTGCACGAGCAGATAGACCATGAGGCACAGGAGCAGGACGACGGACCAGCCCACCACCATCGACCACAGGTCGCCGCCGAGGAATTTGACCCCGAAGAACGAGTACTGCTTGCCGTTGTCGAACGGGCTGATCGAGAAGAAGCCGCTGGCGTAGCCGTAGATCCCGTTGGTGGAGTGGGTGAAATCGTCCGACGACGTCGACCGGAACACCAGTCGCAGGATCTCCGACGCGGCGATGGTGACGATCGCCAGATAGTCCGCGCGGAGACGAAGTGTCGGAATTCCGAGGACCACCGCGAGCATGCCCGCGGCGGCGATACCCACGATGGCGCCGAGCCAGAGGGGCTGGTCGTAGTTGACGGCCATGATGCCCACGCCGTATCCGCCGAGGAGGGCGAAGGCGATCTGCCCGAAGTTGAGCAGTCCGGCATAGCCGAAGTGCAGGTTGAGTCCGATGGCCAGTAGGGCGTAGAAGATCGCCGACGGGCCGATGAGCTGTGCGAACGCAATCTGTAGCGCTGAGATGATGTCCATGGGTCAGCCGATCCTCGCTCGCGATCCGAGAATGCCCTGGGGCCGGATGGTCAGGATGATGATCAGGATCAACAGGCCGCCGATGTACTTCAGGTCGGGGCTGAGGATGTAGGTCGACAACTGCACCAGCAATCCGACGATGAGGCAGCCGAGCAACGCGCCGTAGGCCGTGCCGAGTCCGCCGAGCGTGATGCCCGCGAACATCAGCAGCAGGAGCTTGAATCCCATCTCCCACTGGACGCGGCCGCCGAGCTCGGAGAGCGCGAACATCACGCCGCCGAGTGTCGCCAGGCCGCCGGCCAGCGCCCACACGAACAGGATGACCCGGTCGACGTCGATACCCGACGACTCGGCCAGGTCCTTGTTGTCGGCGACGGCGCGCATGGCCTTGCCGATCCTGGTGCGCTGCAACAACAGAGCGACGCCGAGGAGCACGACGATGCAGATGACGATGCAGGCGAGATTCACCGGCGTGATCGCGAACGGGCCCGAGCCGATCTGCGTCTGAGCCTGGTAGTCCTTGAACGGTTCGGACCGGTCCGAGAAGAAGATCAGGATCAGATACCGCATCACCAGGGCGAGGCCGATCGACACGACGAGCATGGCGATCAGCCCCGTTCGTCGTCGTCTCAGCGGTCTCCAGAGGCCGAGTTCGTTGAGGATGCCGATGCCGACGCCGACGATGACGGCGAGGATCGTCGCCGGGATCAGTTGCAGCCCGACCTTCACGTTGAACACCCACGCAACCACCGCGCCCAGGGTCACCAGCTCGCCGTGCGAGAAGTTGGTCAGGCCTGTTGTCCCGAAGATCAGGCTGAGGCCGACACCGGTGATGGCGATGATGAGACCGAAGCGGATGCCGTCGATGGCCAGACGGGTGAGTTCGGCGACCGCCGAGACCTCCGTTCCGGTCCGCACCTCACCGAACGAGAAGATGACCGGGCGTGCCGTCCCGCCGCTGACATCGACCGGCAGTTCGGACTTCTGGACCTCGACATCGTCTGGGAGAGAGTCGGTGTCGACGACGACGGTGTATTTCCCGGGCGGCACCATGATCGACCACGCGCCGGTCGCCGACGACGTTGCCGTCCCGACGACGCTGCCCGACGCGTCCTTGGCCTCGAGCTTCACCCCCTCGACCTTCTCGGTGCCGTTCCGCAGGACACCGAACACCCGGACCTCGTCGGGTGCGGCGTCGGCGGACGGGGTGCCGAAGAGTCCGCACAGCATCGACGCCGCGATGAAGAGCAGGACGGACAGGGCGGTGCGCCGCGTCGACGCCGGTGTGCGACGCCGGGATGGCGGGCGGCTGGACGGTGATCGGGTCTGGCGGGCGGGCTGACACTCGGGGCGATGCGCGTGAATCCGTTCGGAGTGGTCGTCGGACACGAGTGCGGCCTGCCGGTCAGGCTCTGTCATCGAGGGTGGTACCTCCTTGTGGAGCTGTTCGCCAGTGACATCCATCGGCACATGACCGGAGCCGACCAGTGCGCGGCCGGTCACCCTGCGGGACATTAGCCGCAGCGTCGTCGCAACGTGACGACAACGACGTTTCCCGGAAGTTACATCTGCTGCGGCGCAGAGAGAGTTCCGTGGACGGGTTTCGGTGGCGGCGTGCCCGTCGGGCCGTACGCTGGTCGGATGGTGCCGGTGACCGTCACGCAGACGAAAGATGTCGAACTCGCCAGTGCGTTGCTCGCGCAGGCGTTCGCCGACGACCCGGTGACGGTCTGGATGGACCCGGACACCTCTCGGCACCGCGCGGTGTTCCGGACGCTGCTCGTCCACACCCACGGGAAGGGGTCGACGATCGACCTCGCGATGCGCGACGGGCAACCGGTCGGTGTGGCCGCCTGGGATCCGCCCGGGCACAAGATCTCGACGCGGGCCCAGCTCGTGTCGTCCTGGGAGTTCCTGCGGACCCTCGGTCCGCGGATCGGCCGCGGGATCAAGCTCGAGACCGAGTTCGCCAAGCACCGGCCGAAGGAACCGCACTGGTACCTGGGCCAGATCGGCGCGCCGATCCAGGGGGCCGGCATCGGCACGGCGCTGCTGCAGCACCGGCTCGAGCAGATCGACGGCCCGGCCTACCTCGAGAGCTCCAACGCGCTCAACGTCCCGCTGTACGAGCGGTTCGGCTTCCAGGTCACCGAGGAGTTCGAACTTCCGCTCGACGGACCCAGGGTCTGGGCGATGTACCGGCCGATGTGACACCTGGCCGCCCCTCATCCGACCGGCCCTTCCGGTCGTCCCAGGCGGGGCGGGTCCGAGTGTCGGGACGGATCACTAGACTCAGCGACTGTGAGTCCAGCGCAGAGTTCCCCGGCAGCTACCCGTACCGGCAGCAAGGGCAAGACCAAGCAACCGGTCCTCATGCTCCTCGACGGGCATTCCCTGGCCTACCGGGCGTTCTTCGCGCTTCCCGCCGAGAACTTCAAGACGGCCACCGGGCAGACCACCAACGCGGTCTACGGCTTCACCTCGATGCTCATCAACCTGCTGCGCGACGAGGAACCCACGCACATCGCGGCCGCCTTCGACGTCTCGCGGAAGACGTTCCGCTCGGAGATGTTCCCGGAGTACAAGGCGCAGCGCTCCAAGTCGCCCGACGAGTTCAACGGACAGGTCGACCTCACCAAGGAGGTCCTCGACGCGCTGGGCGTCACGGTCATGGCGATCGAGGGCTTCGAGGCCGACGACATCATCGCGACCCTCGCGACCCAGGCTCGCGAACAGGGCTTCAAGGTCCTGATCGTCACCGGCGACCGCGACTCGCTGCAGTTGGTCGATCCGTCGACCACCGTGCTCTACCCGCGCAAGGGTGTCTCGGACCTCACCCGCTTCACCCCTGAAGAGGTGGAGAAGAAGTACGGCCTCACCCCCACCCAGTACCCCGACTACGCGGCCCTGCGCGGCGACCCCAGCGACAACCTGCCCGGCATCCCGGGTGTGGGGGAGAAGACCGCGTCGAAGTGGATTCGCGAGTACGGATCGCTGGCCTCGCTCGTCGATCACGTCGACGAGGTGAAGGGCAAGGTCGGAGATGCGCTGCGCGCGAATCTGGCCTCGGTGCAGACCAACCGTCAGCTCACCGAACTCATCCGCGACATGCAGCTTCCCGCAGGACCCGAAGACCTCGCGATGGTCGGCTGGGATCGCGACCGTATCCACCAGCTCTTCGACGACCTCGAGTTCCGTGTCCTGCGCGACCGCCTGTTCTCGACCCTGAGCTCGGTCGAGCCGGAGGCCGAGGCGGGGTTCGATCTCGACGGTTCGGTCCTCGGCGCCGGCGAGGTCGCGGGATGGCTCGACGAACACGCCCGGACCGGCCGGACCGGTCTCGCGGTGACCGCGCCGCACGTCGTCGTGGGGTCCGACCCGACCGGGCTGGCGATCGCGGCGGCCGACGCCTCGTCAGCGTATGTCGACGTGACCACCCTGACGCCGGAAGACGATGCGGCGCTGGCCAACTGGCTCGCCGACCCGCAGGCGCTCAAGGCTGTTCACGAGGCCAAGTGGGCGGTGCACGCGCTGCGTTCGCGCGGGTGGAAGCTCGACGGCGTCACCAGCGACACCTCGTTGGCGGCATACCTCGTCCGCCCCGGGCAGCGGACCTTCAACCTCGATGACCTCGCCCTGCGATACCTGCGCCGTGAGCTGCGCGCCGACACCGGTGCGGGCGACGGCCAGATGTCGCTGCTCGACGACGACACCGAGGGCAAGGTCGCCGAACAGCACATGCTCGAGGCGCGCGCGGTGCAGGAGCTCGCCGACACCCTCGACACCGAACTCGACCGCATCGACTCCAAGCCGTTGCTCACCGAGATGGAGTTGCCGCTGTCGTTCGTGCTCGCCGACCTCGAGGCCGCCGGCATCGCCGTCGACGTCGACCACTTCAACGCGCTGGCACAGATGTTCAACGACCGCATCCGTGCGGCCGCCGAGTCCGCCTACGAGGTCATCGGCGAACAGATCAACCTCGGTTCGCCGAAGCAGCTGCAGACCGTGCTCTTCGACAAGCTCGACATGCCGAAGACCAAGAAGACCAAGACCGGTTACACCACCGACGCCGACGCGCTGCAGTCGTTGTACGAGAAGACCCAACATCCTTTCCTCGCACACCTTCTCGAGCATCGCGACGCCACGCGGTTGAAGGTCACCGTCGACGGTCTGCTGAAGTCGGTGGCCGACGACGGTCGCATCCACACGACCTTCAACCAGACCATCGCCGCCACCGGGCGCCTGTCGTCGACGGAGCCGAACCTGCAGAACATCCCGGTCCGCACCGAGGCCGGACGAGAGATCCGCCGCGGCTTCGTCGTGGGGACGGACCAGGCGTCGGGCGTGAACTACGACTGCCTGATGACCGCCGACTACAGCCAGATCGAGATGCGGATCATGGCGCACCTGTCGGAGGACGAAGGTCTGATCGAGGCCTTCAACACCGGCGAGGACCTGCACAACTTCGTCGGATCGCGTGCCTTCGGTGTGCCGATCGACGAGGTGACCACCGAGATGCGTCACCGCGTGAAGGCGATGTCGTACGGACTCGCCTACGGCCTCAGTGCTTTCGGGCTCGCAGCCCAGCTGAAGATCAGCCGCGACGAGGCCAAGGACCAGATGGAGGCGTACTTCGCGCGCTTCGGTGGTGTGCGTGACTACCTGCACGACGTGGTCGCCGAAGCCCGGCGCAACGAGTACACCGCGACCCTGTTCGGCCGCCGGCGTTACCTGCCCGATCTGAACAGCGACAACTGGCAACGACGCCAGTCCGCGGAGCGGATGGCGCTCAACGCACCCATCCAGGGCACCGCTGCCGACATCATCAAGGTCGCGATGATCAACGTGCACAAGCGTTTCCTCGCCGAGAAGCTGACGTCGAGGGTGCTGCTGCAGGTCCACGACGAACTCGTGGTCGAGGTGGCGGCCGGAGAGCGCGACGCGGTCGAGGCCGCGGTGCGCGAGGAGATGGGCAACGCCATCACGCTGTCGGTTCCGCTCGAGGTGTCGGTCGGGTTCGGTCGGTCCTGGGACGACGCGGCCCACTGATGGTCTCCTCGCCCAGGCGGGTCGGCGTTCTCACCGGCGACGGCATCGGGCCGGAGATCGTGCCCGCCGCCATCTCGGTCGCCGACGCGGCTGCCGCGGCGGAGGATTTCCGGATCGACTGGGACGAACTCCCGTTCGGCGCCACCGCCATCGCCTCTCACGGTGACCCGGTTCCCGAGGCGACGCTGTCGGCACTCGACGATCTGGGACTCTGGATCGTCGGACCGCACGATTCGGCGTCGTATCCGCCCGAGCACAGCAGTCGCACGCCGGGTGCGGTCCTCCGTAACCGGTACGGGCTCTTCGCGAATCTCCGTCCTGCCAAGGCGTTTTCGGGGGTGCCGGCCACCGCGCCCGACATCGATGTGCTGATCGTCCGGGAGAATTCCGAGGGCCTGTACGCCGACCGCAACATGGCCGTAGGGAGCGGTGAGTTCATGCCGACCCCCGACGTCGCGTTGGCCGTGGGGCTCGTGACCCGCGCGGCGAGTGAGCGCATCGCGCGGGTCGCCTTCGAAGCCGCACGCGACCGCGCGGCGTCGGGGAGCCCGGCTCGGGTGACCATCGTGCACAAGGCGAACGTGCTGCGCCTGACGACCGGGCTGTTCCGCGACGCATGCCGGGAGATCGGCGAGGAGTTCCCCGACGTCGAGATCACCGAACAACACGTCGACGCCATGGCTGCGCTGCTCGTGCGCCGGCCCGCCGACTTCGACGTCGTCGTCACCGAGAACCTCTTCGGCGACATCCTGTCGGACCTGGCGGGCGAGCTCGCCGGCTCGCTCGGCATCGCCGGTTCGGTCAACTGCTCGACGACCCAGGTGATGGCACAGGCGACGCACGGTGCCGCTCCCGACATCGCGGGACGCGGTGTCGCGAACCCGGTCGCCATGATCGCGTCGGTGTCGATGGGGTTCCGGCGGTTCGGGCTGATGACCGACGACCCGGCCCTCGTCGCGGCGGCCGATCGGATCGATTCCGCTGTCGCCGACACCCTCGCGGCCTCGATTGCGACCGCTGACCTGGGCGGGACGGCATCGACCAGCGAGTTCGCCGACGAGGTGGCGCGGCGGACCCGTGTCGCCTGACGCGCGCGAAGACATGCGTGAACCCCCGGTAGCCAGCCGCCGAGGCCGGTGCAAACTACAGTGAGTTGGTCTGATCAGGTGATCTGTACGTCATCGAAGGGATGTGTTGTGGAACGGGCCTCGACGCGGGTCGACCAGCGCTGTGTCCGGTCGCGCGTGGCCCAACTGCTCGCCGTGTTCCTCACGTTCGCGGTCGTTCTCACCGGATGCGTGAACAACGAGGAGCGGGAACGCGCCAACCAGGTCACACCGATCAACGTCGACGTGGAGAAGGTGCCGGCGATCGCGGCGCTCGTCCCACCCGAGATCGCGCGCACCGGACGTCTGGTGGTCGGCGTCAACGTGCCCTACCAGCCCAATGAGTTCAAGGGGCCGGACGGCAAGATCATCGGCTATGACGTCGACCTCATGAACGCCGTCGGCAAGGTGCTCAACCTGCAACCGGTGTACAAGGAATCGCAGTTCGACACCATCATCCCGTCGGTCCAGGCCGGGACCTACCAGGTGGGGATGTCGTCGTTCACCGACACTCTCGAGCGGGAGAAGCAGGTCGACTTCGTGACCTACTACAGCGCAGGTGTGCAGTGGGCGCAGTCCGCGGACTCCGACGAGACCATCGACCCGGCGAATGCGTGCGGCCGGCGGGTCGCCGTGCAGACCACGACCTACGAGGACACCGACGAGATCCCGGCCAAGAGCGCGGAATGCGTAGCGAAGGGTCTCCGGCCGATCGACAAGGTGAAGTTCGACAGCCAGGACGAGGCGGTCAACGCCCTGATCCTCGGCCGGGTCGAGGCGATGTCGGCCGACTCGCCGGTCACCGCCTACGCCATCAAACGCACCAACGGAAAACTGAAGGCGGCCGGTGAACTGTTCGATTCGGCGCCGTACGGATGGGCGGTGCGCAAGGGCTCACCGCTGGGACCCGCGATGCAGAAGGCAGTCCAATACCTGATGGACAACGGACAGTACGAAGAGATCGCGGCCAACTGGGGCCTGCAGGAGGGCATGATCGATGCTTCCGTCATCAACGGGGCGGTGAGTTGAGATGACCTCACCGCAGACCGACACCACCACGGCCGGCGAGCCCGAACCGATCAAGGCGGTACCGCTCCGCAGACCGGGGCAGTGGATCGCCGCCGTCATCATCCTCGTGTTGGCAGGGCTCTTCGTCTACGGAGCCGCCACCAACAAGGCCTACGCGTGGGGCACCTACGCCCAGTACATGTTCGACCAGCGCGTGCTGTCCGGCGTCGGATACACCCTGGCCCTCACAGTGCTGGCGATGACCATCGCGATCGTCCTCGGCGTCGCGCTCGCGATCATGCGACTCTCGCCGAACCCGGTGCTGCGCGGCACCGCCTGGGTGTACCTGTGGATCTTCCGCGGGACCCCCGTCTACGTGCAGCTCGTCTTCTGGGGACTGTTCCCCGCGATCTACAAGCAGATCGACGTCGGCATCCCCTTCGTCCACCAGTTCGCGTCCTTCGACATCCAGACGCTCAACGCCGCTTTCCTGTTCGCGGTCATCGGCCTCGCCCTGAACGAGGCCGCCTACATGGCCGAGATCGTGCGCGCAGGCGTCTCATCGGTCGGTGAGGGACAGTCCGAGGCGTCGATCGCTCTGGGCATGTCGTGGGCGCAGACCATGCGTCGCACCGTGTTGCCGCAGGCGATGCGGGTGATCATCCCGCCCACCGGCAACGAGCTGATCTCGATGCTCAAGACGACCAGCCTCGTGGCGGCGGTTCCGCTGACCCTCGACCTCTACGGGCGCGTGCGTGACATCTCCGGCGTCAACTTCGAGCCGATCCCGCTGCTGCTCGTCGCCTCCACGTGGTACCTCGTCGTCACCAGCATCCTGATGGTCGGTCAGTACTACGTGGAGCGCTATTACTCGCGGGGCGCCACCCGCGCGCTCACCGCACGCCAGCTCAAGGCGATGGCCGATGGGCAGACCGCTGCCACCGGCGACATCGCGGACGGGCCGGGAGCCGGCCGCACGACCGGGGGAGAGAACGCATGAGTTCCGCCGAGACACCGATGGTCCTCGCCGACCGGGTGTGCAAGCGCTTCGGCTCGGTCCAGGTCCTCAAGGGGATCTCGCTGGAGGTCGCCCGAGGCGAGGTGACGTGTCTGATCGGGCCCTCCGGCTCGGGTAAGTCGACGTTCCTCCGGTGCGTCAACCATCTCGACGTCGTCAACGCCGGCCGCCTCTATGTCGACGGCGACCTCATCGGCTACCGCGAACGCAACGGCAAGCTCTACGAGCTGAGCGCCAAAGACGCTGCCGCGCAGCGTCGCGACATCGGGATGGTGTTCCAGCACTTCAATCTGTTTCCGCATCGGACGGCTCTCGAGAACGTGATCGAGGCACCGATCCAGGTGAAGAGGGAGCCGCGGTCCGCGGCGATCGAACGCGCCGAGTACCTGCTGGAGCGGGTCGGTCTGTCCGACCGTGCCGACGCCTACCCGGCGCAGCTGTCGGGCGGTCAGCAGCAGCGCGTCGCGATCGCCCGCGCTCTCGCGATGGAACCCAAGCTCATGCTCTTCGACGAGCCGACCTCGGCACTCGACCCCGAACTCGTCGGCGACGTCCTCAAGGTGATGCGTGAACTCGCCGCGTCGGGCATGACCATGATGGTGGTGACCCACGAGATGGGCTTTGCGCGAGAGGTCGCCGACCAGCTGGTCTTCATGGACGGCGGCGTCGTCGTGGAGAAGGGCGACCCGCGCGAACTCCTCGCCAACCCGCAGGAGGAGCGGACGCGGGAGTTCCTGTCGAAGTTGCTCTGAGACTCGAATTGCCCTCAAGACGCGGGGCGTACCCGCGGCTGTTCGGGCTTGTGGCTGCAGAAGATCGCGGTGCCGGGGAAGTAGCGTCCGCGGAACGGGCTCCACTGGCCCCATTCGCGGTCGTGATCGTCGGGCCACTCGGGTTCGATGATGTCGTCGAGGATGAACCCGGCGGCACGTAGTTCGCGGACGCGGTCGCCGATGGTCCGATGGTGTTCGACGTAGGTGATCTGCCCGTTCGGGTCGGTCTCGGTGTACGGCGTGCGGTTGAAGTAGGGGATTCGAACGGTCAGCCCTTCGGGGCCCGGGTCGTCGAGGAACATCCAGCGCATCGGATGGTTGACGGCGAAAACCCAACGGCCGCCGGGCTTCAGGACTCGTGCGACCTCGGCCATGACGCCGGCGGAGTCGGCGACGAACGGGATGGCGCCGAAGGCGGAGCAGACGGTGTCGAAGGACTCGTCGGCGAAGGGCAGGGTCTCGGCGGTCGCCTGGATCAGCGGCACGCGCACCTCGTCGGCGTCCATGGCATCGAGACCGATCCCGAGCATGCGCCGAGACAGGTCCACGCCCACGGCATGGGCGCCGTGAGCGGCGAGCCACCGGGCGCACGGCGCTGAGCCGCAACCGATCTCGAGGATCGTGCGGCCCTCGATCTCGCCGAGGAGTCCGGCCTCGGACTCGCGGACGCCCTCCGGGCACCAGACGAAGTCGCCGCCACCGGTGTACGTGCCGAGGAAGGCGCCGTGCTCGTCGTGGTAGTTCTCCGCGTCGTGGTCCCACCACCAACGGCTTGCTCGGTCACTCGTCGCGGAGTCGACGTCGCCCAGGACGCGCGGGGGCCGCACGGAGGTCTCCTGCTCGGTGGTGCTCTCGCGGTCGTCGTCGGTGGACATGCAGCGATGATATTGCTCGGGGTCGGTCGACGAGCCAACCGGTGCCGGGAGCGGAGTGAGCGGGCCGAGGTCTACCCGGTGCCGGGAGCGGAGCGAGCGGGCCGAGGACTACCCGGTGCCGGGAGCGGAGCGAGCGGGCCGAATCTCAACCGGCGCCGGGAGCGGAGCGAGCGGGCCGAGGACTACCCGGTGCGGAGTTCGTAGAACCGGAAGAAGGCGAAATCCTCGATCGGCAGTACCTCGACGCTCCGGAAACCGGCCTGTTCGGCGTAGGACCGCAGGGTAGCGGGTCGCATCACGGTGCCGGTGGCGACCGACGGTGGTGAACTCATCGAGTCGGGTAGGCAGACGAACAGCGAGAACCCGTACATGAGTTTGTCGAGTTCGTCTGCGGGACCGGAGAATTCGTCGGACACTGCTTCGTCCATGGCGATCATCGGTGCCCCGGATGCGAGAGCCTGCCGCGCCGCGGTGAGAACCTCGACGGGCCGGGGCATGTCGTGAAGGCATTCGAAGGCGAAGGCGGCGTGGAACGGGCCGTGCCGAGCGGCTTCCTCTCCGCCGGCGATCTCGAAGTGCACCCGCTCGGCGAGCCCGGCGGCCTCGGCGTTCCGCCGTGCCATCTGCACGGAATCGGCGTCGATGTCGAGTCCGAGGAGCCTGGCGTCGGGGTAGGCATGGGCGAGTGCGATCGTCGAGTATCCGGCGCCGAACCCGATGTCGAGGATCTGGGCACCCGGGCGGGACAGCAGTTCGTGAAGGTGGGGCACACCGGTGAGAGCGGGTGCGAGTCGGGACTCGAACCACGGCCTGTTGAGGGCGGCCTGCGATTCGCGTGCGTCGGTTCCGAACTGTTCCCAACTGACACCTCCGCCGGTGCGGTAGGCGTCGAGCAGTTCCGGCAATCGACCGAACGACGCGGCGAACATTCGCGGTAGTGCACCGAGATAGTTCAGGCTGGAGGTATCGGTGAGGACTTCGGCGACGCCGGGGGAGATGTCGAATGTCGTTGCGGTCCCGGACAGGTCGGCGTCGAGGATGCCGTAGGCGGCCTGCATCTCGAGCCATTCGCGGGCGAATCGTGCATCGGTGGCGGTCCGGGTGGCGAGGTCATCAGCGGTCAGCGGGCCGTGATCGGCGAGACACTGGTACCAGCCGAGGCGCTCCCCGAGGTAGACGCTCATCGTCTCCGCCGTTGCCAGGGTGGAGTGGAGGAATCGCTCGGCGAATTCGTCGGCGGTCGGTGCCGCGGAGACGACTCCGATGTGGTCTGCGCTCGTACTGTCCGCGCCCTGCCCGGAAGGTGTGGTGCTGTCAGGGGTGATCGTCATGGTGGAACGATGTCAGCGTCGGCTCACGGGCCGGTCACGGAGCGGTTTCGACTCGGGGCCCATCCCCGCAGGTCAGCAGGCTCGGCCGGCGACGACGTGCTCGGTTGCGGCGTCGGGATCCCAGCGGCGCAGCGCGGTGAAGGTGCAGACCCGGTCGGGTTCACCCAGTGGTTCGAGCGTGGCGAGTGCCTCGCCGACCTGGTGGTAGGTGAGGCGGCGGCCCAGGGTGATGTGCGGGGTCCATCCGCCCGGCTCGACATGCGCGAAGGTGCTCGGGTTCTCGATGCCGGCCGCGGCGTCGTCGGGGTGAATCGTGTGACCGCGAACCGTGCGTGCCACCTGGGCGTGGAGCGACAGCAGTTCGGTGCTGGGGACGACGAGCAGCGCCAGGGTGTGGCGGGAGCCGTGACCGAACACGACGGGTGCCCCGATGATGCACCGCAACGGTAGGCGCTGGGCGGCGGGACCGAGAGCGGCGTCGGCGGCGGAGGTGATGTGGCGTGCCGCCAGGAGGGTGACGTGCGGACGGTTGGTGTCCGATCGCACGCGCTGCGCACTGGGAAGGCCTCCGTCGGCGAGCGCTGACCAGCGGCGCCGCACCCAGGCGTCGGTGTCGTCGTCGGGTAACAACTCGATCGAATGTGCCACGGATGTAGTCAACCAGAGCACCCGTACAGCGCCCCGCGGTTCGGTTCACGATCACCGGCAGGTGAGCGACGTGTCTGCTTTCCGCATGTCCCAGGGCTCTCGGCACTCGCTGCGTTTACCCAGGTCAGAGCTGACAGCAACTTCCCAGTTTCACCGCACCGTTTCCGAAGGTTCATCTGATGAAGTGGACGAGTCCTCCGAACGGGGTGATCTGCGGCCGCTGAGCATGTGGCCGCCGAGGAAGGAGAAGTGTGGGAATCACGAGCTGGTTCAAGCGGACCGGCGGTGACGAATCATCGACCGACGAGGACCCGCCCACACCTGTACGCGCGTCCGGCTTCCAGGAGACCGCCAGCAGACTCCACGCCTTCAATCGCTACGAGATCAAGTACTTCGTCGACGAGATGCGCGTGCCCGAACTGCGTCGAGAGTTGGCTGCGCGCATGGACTCCGATCCGCACTCTCCGGTGGGCGGATATCCGGTCACGTCGCTGTACTACGACACTCCGGATCTGCGCTTCTACTGGGAGAAGATCGAAGGGCTCAAGTTCCGGCGGAAGTTGCGGATGCGGCTGTACGGCGATCCCGCGGCGTGCACCGAGGAGACCCCGGTGCAGATCGAGATCAAGCAGCGGGTCAATCGCGTCACACAGAAACGACGGACCGCCATGCCCTACGGCATCGCGCGGAGCTGGCTCGACGACCGGCAGACGATCGACTGCGACGACTCGCAGAGGCCGTTCGTCGAAGAGGTCACCACACTGATCGGAAACCTCGACCTCCGGCCGACCGTCACCACCGGCTATCTACGCGAGGCATTCGTGGGTCGCGACGCCGATCTCGGACTCCGGGTGACCATCGATCACAAGGTGCACGGCCGTGACCGCGACTTCTACTTCGGTTCGAAAGCCCGGAACCGCTTCACGATCCCGCCGCGCCTGGCGATCGTCGAACTCAAGGCCAACGAACGGGTGCCGTACTGGGCCACCGACCTGACCGCCCGGATGGACATGTCGGTGATCCGGGTCTCCAAGTACTGCCAGTCGATCCAGGCTTTCGGATTGGCGCCGAGGTCGATCGTCGGTGCACCGGAACTGATCATCCCGCCGGGCGAGCACGACCGGGTGCCCGACGACCTCTTCAGCACGCTCTAGATAAATCTGAAAGCAGACAATGAACTTCGAGATCCAAGACCTCAGTGGCACATTCACCACCTTCGACATCATCGTGTCCCTGTCGCTGTCCTTCGTGCTGTCGGCGATCATCGGCTGGGTCTACCGGCTGACCCACAAGAACGTCTCCTACAGCCAGTCCTATGTCCAGACCTTGGTGATCGTCGGCATGGTGGTGTCGCTGATCATGCTCGTGGTCGGATCGAACATCGCCCGGGCGTTCGCGCTCGTCGGCGCGTTGTCGGTGGTGCGATTCCGCAACGCCATCAAGGAGACACGCGACGTCGGCTTCATCTTCCTGGTCATGGCGATCGGTATGACCACCGGTACCCGCTTCTATGTCCTGGCGATCGCGGCCACCGTCGCGATCTGCCTGGTGATGGTGCTGATGAGCAAGTTCAACTGGTTCAAGCTCGACGTCCAGCGTCAGGTCGTCAAGGTCCAGGTTCCGCCGGAGCCCGAGTACACCGCCCGCGTCGAGGACGTGTTGATCGACAAGTGCAAGGAATTCGAGCTCGTGTCCACCGAATCCGTTCGCTCCGGGGCCTTGTCGGAGCTGTACTACACGGCCCAGCTGAAGAAGGGCACCAAGCCGGGTGAGCTGATCTCCGCGCTGAGCGCGGTCAACACCGGACAGCGCGTCACCGTGCTGACCGGCTACGACCAGACGGACATCTAGAACCGATGTCCGACAGTCCCGACGGCCGTACTCCCGCGGCTCCCGCGGAAACCGCTCGTCTGACACCCCCGCGTGCGCGCTTACGGCACCGCATCCCACGGTCGCTCCGCCAGCACTGGAAGTGGCCGGTGGCGTTCGTCGTCTTCGTCCTCGTGATGGCAACGGTGTTCGGCGGGTGGAAGATCCGGCCGTTCATCACCGGGGACGCGGATGTCATCGCCTCGGAGATCACGACGAACGTCGCCGGGACCGTCGACCTGTTCGATCCGTCGGTCTCCCACGAGCTGACCATCGACATGACCGATGCGGAGTACCGGTCGATGCTGTCGTCGTTCGAGAAGGACGGCAGCAAGGACTGGGTCACCGCCGACGTCGTGATCGACGGCACCCGTCTCGACGACGTGGCCGTCCGGCTCAAGGGCAATTCGACCCTGATGGGCCTGCGCGGCAAAGGGTTCGGTCCGGGTGGGGATCGGAAGGGCGGTGGTCCGCCGCAGCCGGCCGGCGGCGCAGAAGGGGCACCGGGACAGATGCCGCCCGGGTTCGATCCCGCCGCATTCGATCCAGGTGCCCTGGACCGGATGCGCAAGACGATGACGCAGGTGTCGAAGGACGACCCGACGTCGTTGCCGTTGCTGTTGAGCTTCGACGAGTATTTCGACGGTCGCGCATACCAGGGCATGACCGAACTGTCGGTGCGGCCGGGTAGCCCGGTGCTGAACGAGGCGACCGCACTGTCGTTGACGGCGCAGACCGGCCAGAGCTCGCAGCGCTACGGCTACGTGACCTACTCGATCAACGGCAGCGCCACCGCCACCAAGCTGGTCCTCGAGCATCCTGAAGCGAGTTATGCGGTGAGCCTCTTCGACTCGAAGGGCTACCTCTACAAGGCGGACGCGAACTCGAGACTGAAGTATGTCGGGGACGACCAATCCGACTACGCCGAGCAGTTCGTACAGATCAACTCGGTCGGCAGCGGCAACCTCCAGCCGATCATCAACCTCGCCCGCTGGCTCGACTCAGCCGACGACCGGGAGTTCGCCGAGGAACTCGACCAGTGGGTCGACGTGAAGTCCTTCGCAAGGTACGTGGCCACGCAGAATCTGCTGGGCAACGGCGACGACATGAGCGGACCGGGTCAGAACTACTACCTCTGGTACGACCTCGGGTCGAAGAAGTTCACCGTCGTCTCCTGGGATCTCAACCTCGCCATGAACGGGGACCCCGGTGCCGGGCCTGATGACGAGGTCTCCATCGGACCCATGGGCGGCCGCCGCGGACAGCAGCCGCCCGGTGCGGCCGGCCCGCAGCCTGCGGCGGGCGGCGAGCAGCCCACGGCAGACGCCGTGCCGCCGCCCGAGGGAGCAGGACCCGGCGGAGCGCGACCGCCAGGTCTGCGTGACGTCAAGAACCCCTTGAAAACCCGTTTCCTCGCCGCGGCGACCGAACCCGGGGGAGCATTCGTCGATCTGTACCGCTCCACCTACTGGGAGCTGTACGACCGGATCTACGCCGACGGGCTCGCCGACTCCGTACTCGACGGTGTCGCGGCAGCCGTGCCGGTCACCGACAAACTGTCCGCGGGCGACCGAGAGGAAGCCGTCGAATCGCTGCGGTCGTGGATCACCAAACGCACCGCGGCACTCGCGTCACAGCGCGATTAGCCACCGATCGGTGCAGAATGTGACCACAGACCCTTGTCGACCCTTGTCCGCGCGCTCGAGGGGAACGGAACACGACTACCCGGCGTGTCGGCCGTCACTCACCGAGTTCGTCACAGGCTGCGCGAGAGGGGCCGTCTCAAGGGCATTTGCCCAGCACAATCCCGCTGGAGTAGGCTTGGAGAACGCGCGTGCGCTCGATGACGCGCGACAGGCACGCGCCCCGATCGAAATGCTTCTGATCAGGGGTTTTGTGCCGATCAATACGTCAAGCACTGTACCTACTACACACCTGTCCGGAGCAACTCAACATATGTCGTCCCCCACGATCACCTCGCCGCAAGTAGCCATCAATGACATTGGCACTGCCGAGGACTTTCTCGCCGCCATCGACTCCACGATCAAGTACTTCAACGATGGCGACATCGTCGAGGGCACCATCGTCAAGGTCGATCGGGACGAGGTTCTGCTCGACATCGGTTACAAGACCGAAGGCGTCATTCCTTCCCGCGAACTGTCGATCAAGCACGATGTTGACCCCAACGAGGTCGTCAACGTCGGTGACGAGGTCGAGGCCCTGGTCCTCACCAAGGAGGACAAAGAAGGCCGTCTGATCCTCTCCAAGAAGCGTGCGCAGTACGAGCGGGCTTGGGGCACCATCGAGGAGCTCAAGGAGAAGGACGAGGCCGTCAAGGGCACCGTCATCGAGGTCGTCAAGGGCGGCCTGATCCTGGACATCGGCCTGCGCGGCTTCCTCCCGGCATCGCTCGTGGAGATGCGTCGCGTCCGCGATCTGCAGCCGTACATCGGCAAGGAGATCGAGGCCAAGATCATCGAGCTCGACAAGAACCGCAACAACGTGGTCCTGTCGCGTCGTGCATGGCTCGAGCAGACCCAGTCCGAGGTCCGCAGCGAGTTCCTGCACCAGCTGCAGAAGGGCCAGGTCCGCAAGGGCGTCGTGTCCTCGATCGTCAACTTCGGTGCGTTCGTCGATCTCGGCGGCGTCGACGGTCTGGTCCACGTCTCCGAGCTGTCCTGGAAGCACATCGATCACCCGTCCGAGGTTGTCGCCGTGGGCGACGAGGTCACCGTCGAGGTCCTCGACGTGGATCTGGACCGCGAGCGTGTTTCGCTGTCGCTCAAGGCCACTCAGGAAGACCCGTGGCGTCAGTTCGCCCGCACCCACGCGATCGGTCAGATCGTCCCGGGCAAGGTCACCAAGCTGGTGCCGTTCGGTGCGTTCGTCCGCGTCGACGAGGGCATCGAGGGTCTGGTCCACATCTCCGAGCTGGCCGAGCGCCACGTCGAGGTCCCGGACCAGGTTGTCGCCGTCAACGACGATGCGATGGTCAAGGTCATCGACATCGACCTCGAGCGTCGTCGTATCTCGCTGAGCCTCAAGCAGGCCAACGAGGACTACACCGAGGAGTTCGACCCCTCGAAGTACGGCATGGCCGACAGCTACGACGAGCAGGGCAACTACATCTTCCCCGAGGGCTTCGACGCCGAGACCAACGAATGGCTCGAAGGCTTCGAGAAGCAGCGTGAGGCATGGGAGGCCCGGTACGCCGAGGCCGAGCGTCGCCACAAGATGCACACCGCCCAGATGGAGAAGTTCGCCGCTGCCGCAGCCGAGGCTGCCAACGCCCCGACCGACTACTCGTCGGCTTCGGAGAGCCGCGGTGGCTCGTCGAACACCGGTGGCGCTTCCACCGGCGGTTCGCTGGCCAGCGACGAGCAGCTCGCCGCTCTGCGCGAGAAGCTGTCGGGCAACGCCTGATAGCTCCGCTCCCGCAGGAGATCTGCACTGAGCACACGAAAGCCCTCCCGGGATTCCCGGGAGGGCTTTTCGTTTCCCCGCCGGACAATCCGCCGCCCACTGGGTACGGTGAGGATCTCGTACGCTGTACGGAAAGAGGTGCCCCATGTCGGCAGCCGACGATGCCCGGACACTGGTTCGGTTGCTGTGGCGTGGACGCGGGGAACCGCAGGCGCCCAGGCGTGGTCCGCGCCAACGGGTCACCGTCGACGAGCTCGTCGGCAAGGCGATCGCGCTCGCCGACGAGCGCGGACTGCCGGCGGTGTCGATGCGGACACTCGCCGCCGAGCTCGGCGTCGGCCCGATGACCCTCTACACCTACGTGCCCACGCGAGACGTGCTGGTCGCGCTCATGGTGGACCATGTCGCCGGCGACCCGATGCCCGGCCCGGCGTCGACCGTCCGGGAATCCCTCGCCGAGGTCGCACGCCATCTGCGCGCCGAATACCTGGCGCATCCCTGGTTGATCGACGCCAACCCGTGGCGACAGGTCCTCGGTCCCCATCGCCTCGCCCGCTACGAACGCCAACTCGAACTGCTCGAACCGCTGGACATCTCGGACCTCGACCGCGACCACATCCTCGGTCTCCTGTCCGCCTTCGTGACCGGCAACGCCCGGGAGGCGCTGGCAGCCGATGCGGCGGTGGCCGACAGCGGCATGACCGACGTGGAGTGGTGGGAGGTTGTCGCACCCGAACTCGACGCGGTGATCCCCGACGGGGAGTTCCCGCTCGCCGATCGCGTGGGAACCGTTGCAGGTGAACATCATCAGGCGCCGGGAGCTCCCGACGAAGTGTTCGATTTCGGCCTCGCGCGACTACTCGACGGGTTGGCGCCGCTGATCGGGGACGGCTGACTCCGATCCCATCGTAGGCAACCATGCGTTGTTGACAATCATTTTCATTAGACGGTTGACTGTCCGAGTGCTATCACCACGAACAACTCTGACCCGTTCCCTCGCGCTGCTCGCGGCGTCCTCCATCGCGCTCGTCGCCTGTGGCGACACCGAGCAGGCGGCCCCGCCCGCCGAATCCTCGAGCGGACCGGCGGAACAGCAAAGCGCCACACCGCGACTCGCCCTCAGCTACGACGGCGGGATCCTCGTGCTCGACGCCTCCTCGCTCGAGCAGATCGCCGACCTTCCCGTCGACGGATTCGTCCGGTTGAACAGCGCGGGCAACGGGCGGCACGTCTTCGTCTCCGAGGCCGACGGGTTCCGTGTCCTCGACACCGGCACCTGGACGAAGGCGCACGGCGACCACGGTCACCACTACACGACCCAACCCTCGCTCACCGGGATGCGTTTCGGCGGAGCCGAACCCGGACACGTCGTGGTCCACGACTCGCGTATCACTCTGTTCAGTGACGGCACCGGACAGGTCGACATCGTCGAACCCGCGGAACTGCTGCGCGGCAATCCGGTGGCCACCACGTTCACGGTCCCGCAAGCCCATCACGGTGTGGCCGTCTTCCGCGGCGACGGATCGGTCGTGGTCACGCGCGGCGACGAGGAATCGCGCAGTGGTATCGCGATCCTGGACAAGCAGCGGAACGAGATCGCCCGGAACGACGAATGCCCCGGCGTCCACGGCGAGGCCGCCGCAGCCGACGGCCGCCTGACCTTCGGCTGCGAAGACGGCATCCTGATCGTCGACGGCAACGACATCCGCAAGGTGGCCGGCCCGGACTCCTACGGCCGCATCGGGAACCAGGCCGGTGACCACGGTTCCCCGGTCGTGCTGGGTGATTACAAGAGCGACGAGGGTGCCGAACTCGAACGGCCGACACGCTTCTCGCTGACCGACACCCGAACGGGCGACCTCCGGCTGGTCGACCTCGGCACCTCCTACAGCTTCCGGTCGCTCGAACGTGGCCCCGGCGGGTCCGCGGTGATCCTCGGGACCGACGGCGCGCTACACGTGTTCGACGCGCAATCCGGGAACCGCACCGCCCGCATCCCGGCGATCGGGGAATGGGCCGAACCCGACGAATGGCAGTCGCCGATGCCCAATGTCGTGGTGCAGGACCGCATCGCGTACGTCGCCGACCCGGCGTCGAAGAAGATCGTCGCAATCGACCTGAACACGGGGGAGAAGGTCGGCGAGGCCACCCTGCCGCACGAGACCATCGAACTCGTCGCGGTCACCGGCTGAGGCGACACGACACACGGGGCGCCGGTGCGCACCGGTCAGGAACCTGTTTGCCAGACTGGTGGCGTGATCAGGCTAGGACTGACCGGTGGCATCGGCGCCGGCAAATCGACCGTGGCGAAGACCTTCGTCGAACGAGGCGCGTACATCATCGACGCGGACAAGATCGCCCGCGAGGTGGTCGAACCCGGTTCGGAGGGTCTCGCCGGGCTCGTCGAGGCCTTCGGTCCGGACATCCTGGCCGCGGACGGCAGCCTCAACCGTCCGGCGCTCGCGGCGAAGGCATTCGTCGACGAGGAGTCGCGCAAGACGCTGAACGGGATCACCCACCCGCTGATCGGTGCGCGCACGCAGGAACTGCTCGCGGCGGCACCCGACGACGCCATCGTCGTCCAGGACATCCCCCTGCTGGTCGAGAACCACACCGCGCCGTTCTTCCATCTCGTGGTGATCGTGTTCGCCGACGCCGACGTCCGACTGCATCGCCTCACGACGATGCGCGGCGTCGACGAGGCCGACGCGCGTGCTCGGATCGCCGCGCAGGCCACCGACGAGCAGCGTCGTGCGGTCGCCGACGTCTGGCTGGACAACTCCGGAACTGCCGATGATCTCGCTGCTGCCGCGGCGCGGGTCTGGGACGATCGGCTGGTGCCGTTCGAGGCCAACGTCCGCGCGCGCCGGGTCGCCGATCCGGTCCCCGAACTCGTTGCCGCAGAACCGAATCCGGATGGTCCGGCGGGGCGTCTGGTCAATCGGCTGTGGGCGATCGCCGGGGAGCGGGCAACCGCCGTCGAGATCGCCGACGCGGCGAAGGTCGAGCTCCGGATCACCGCGCGCGACGACGCCGCATCCGCAGATCTCGTCGACCTCCTCGCGGACGGCGGGTTCGCGCCCGCCGGTCCCGGTGTTCACGGGTCCTGCGATCCGGGGCGGCCCGCGACAGTTCGGGTCGCAACCGCCTGAGGGGCCAAACTGACTACGAATGTTGCCTGAATTGGCCACATGGCGCGTTCCGCGCTGTTAGCTTTGCTTTCGACGCGCCGATCCCGGTGCGGACGGCCGAGTCGGTACAGCGCTGTGAGGAGCACATATGTGGGGTTCGGGGAGTTCGAAACACGTGCGTAGGGTCGTCGGCGGCATCGTTGTCGGAGCGGCGCTCACGGCCGCCGCGATCAGTGCTGCGCCGGCGAACGCAGCCCTGCAGGGAATCGCCGTCGACACGCTGCCCGGCTACGGCTCCTCGGCGAACGGGTCGTCGAACTACAACCTCTACGGTGCGGGGTGCGCCTACACGTTGTCGGTGATCGTCGGCGATCCGAAGTCGGCGAAGTCGACGCTCAGGGTGACGTCCACCCGGGCGGGCCGCACCGTGACGATCTACAACGCCAAGCCCGCCACCGTCGAGGTCACCCCGATCTGGCGGCCCTCGGCGCCCGGACGGTACGTGCTCACCGCGAACCTCGACGGGGTGGTCAAGACGCGGACCGTCGACGTGGGGACGGGAGTGCAACTGCCGCAATTCATCCGGAACGGCGCGTGCTTCGTGTTGCCCATCTACTGAGTCCGTCGTAGGCCATCCGGTCGCTCATCGGCGCGCGGCCCTGCGGATCACCCTGCGTGATCGGGGCGGTGGTCCCGGAAGAACACGACGCCGCCGACCGCGTCGTCGAGCCAGGCCTGAACGTCGTTGCCGTGAGCGGCCGCCCCGACGAGCGCGCGGGTCGCGATCTCGACGGCCTCCACGCACTGGTCGTTGTCGAGCAGTCCGCAGCGGTGCGCCTCGAAGACCTCGTCGACGTCGATGAGTTCCAGCGGTGATCCCGGAACGTCGACCAGGTCGAGGTACCAGTCCTCGGCGTACCAGCGGCCGTGCTGGTCGGGACCGGAGAACCGGCCGATGTCGAGGTAGAGACGCTGATCCGCCCGATACCCGCCCTGATAGTGGAAGATGTTGGCGCGCAATCCCAATGAGGGGAGAAGCCACGACTCGAGATGGTCGAACTTCGGGTGGCCCGGTGCAGTGCGCGACATGTAGAGGCCGTAGTCGGTGACGCGGTACTCCTCGACCTCCCGGACGAACCCCTTGTTGTCGGTGTTCGTCATCGCGGGCACGTCGAAGACCTCCCGCTTGGGCGGGTGCATCGAGTGGGGTCCGGCCGGCGCGGCCGTCATGGGACCGCTGTTGCTCGTCATTCTCCGAATGTAGTTCGGCCGGCAGTCGATCTCAGGGTGAACATGGGAGATGTTCCGGATGTGCGGACCGACGTGGCCCGCGCAAGGTCGAACGGTGAACCCTTCTCTCGTGGAACGACGCCCCGGATCGGGGCGGGGCCGGGCGACCGCCGGGCGCATCCGGATCTCGCCGCCGTCCGGGAAACGGTGCCGACAGTTGCTGGTCTGGCTGCACATCCTGTCGTCGGTGAGCTGGATGAGTCAGGCCCTGGCGCTGCTGGTCCTGACGGTGGACGTCGACGGTGGCGGGCTGGTCGCAGCCCACATTCTCGACACGACGGTGCTGGTGATCTCGGCGAACGTCTCGGCGATGTCGGGATTCCTGCTCTCGGCGACCACCCCGTGGGGCTTCTTCATCCACCGCTGGGTCCTGGTTAAGTTCCTCATCACGATCGGACAGCTGGTGGTCGGCATCGCGGTCCTGTCGCCGACGCTGAACGACGCGGCGAGCGCGGACGTCCCGGCCGCCCCGGTGGGGCTGGTGGTCGCCACCGCGGTGATGGCGTCGCTGATCGCGTTCCAGGGGTGGCTGTCGGTGGCCAAGCCGTGGTCCCGCGTGCCCGGCAGGTCGCGGGTGAAGGCGCCGGTACCGGGTGCGAGGGTCGCCCGGCTCGCCCCGTTCGCGCTGATCGGGGACATCGCGTTGTTCGCGGTGACCGGCCAGCCGATTCCGGTGTGTTCGTTCATCGTGCTGCTCTGGGCGCTCGTCGGGCGGCGGGCCACTGAACGCGCGGGAACACTCGTGTCGTAGCGCGCGTTTACCCTGGCACTATGGCTTTTGCAGCAGAACGTCCGGTGCTCGCGCACTCCGAGTTCCGTCCGATCGGCGAGATCGAGCGCACCGAAGCCCGCTTCGAGGTGGTCAGCGAGTACGAGCCCGCCGGTGACCAGCCCGCCGCGATCAAGGATCTGACCGCACGGATCCAGGCGGGGGAGAAGGACATCGTGCTCCTCGGTGCCACCGGTACCGGTAAGTCGGCGACGACGGCGTGGCTCATCGAGCAGGTGCAGCGCCCCACGCTGGTGATGGCACCCAACAAGACGCTCGCCGCGCAGCTGGCGAACGAGCTACGCGAGATGTTGCCCAACAATGCCGTCGAGTACTTCGTGTCGTACTACGACTACTACCAACCCGAGGCGTACATCGCGCAGACCGACACCTACATCGAGAAGGACTCGTCGATCAACGACGACGTCGAACGACTCCGCCACTCGGCGACCTCGAGTCTGCTGTCCCGCCGAGACGTCGTGGTGGTGGCGTCGGTGTCCTGCATCTACGGCCTCGGTACGCCGCAGTCGTACCTCGATCGTTCGGTCGAGCTCGAGGTGGGACAGGAGATCGACCGCGACGCCCTGCTGAGACTGCTCGTCGACGTGCAGTACACCCGCAACGACACGGCGTTCACCCGCGGCAGCTTCCGCGTCCGCGGCGACACCGTCGAGATCATCCCGTCCTACGAGGAGCTCGCGGTACGCATCGAGTTCTTCGGCGACGAGGTCGAATCGCTCTACTACCTGCATCCGCTCACCGGCGACGTCGTGCGTCAGGTCGACTCGCTGCGGATCTTCCCGGCCACCCACTACGTGGCGGGGCCGGAGCGGATGGAACGCGCGATGGCGTCGATCGAGCAGGAACTCGAGGAACGGCTTGCCGAGCTCGAGGGCAAGGGCAAGCTCCTCGAGGCCCAGCGCCTGCGGATGCGGACCACCTACGACCTCGAGATGATGCGCCAGGTCGGATTCTGCTCGGGCATCGAGAACTATTCGCGCCACATCGACGGTCGTTCGGCCGGGAGTGCACCGGCGACGCTGATCGACTATTTCCCGGAGGACTTCCTCCTGGTCATCGACGAGTCGCACGTGACCGTCCCGCAGATCGGCGGCATGTACGAGGGCGACATGTCCCGCAAGCGCAACCTCGTCGAGTTCGGCTTCCGGCTCCCCTCGGCGGTGGACAACCGCCCGCTGACCTGGGACGAGTTCGTCGACCGCATCGGTCAGACCGTGTACCTGTCGGCGACGCCCGGGCCGTACGAACTCGGTCAGTCGAACGGCGAGTTCGTCGAGCAGGTGATCCGCCCGACCGGTCTGGTCGATCCGCAGGTCGTGGTGAAACCGACCAAGGGGCAGATCGACGACCTGGTCCACGAGATCCGGCAGCGCACCGAACGCGACGAACGCGTCCTCGTCACGACGCTCACCAAGAAGATGGCCGAGGACCTCACCGACTACCTGCTCGAGCTCGGCATCCGGGTGCGGTACCTGCATTCCGAGGTCGACACCCTCCGTCGTGTCGAGTTGCTGCGGCAGCTCCGGTCGGGTGACTACGACGTCCTCGTCGGCATCAACCTCCTCCGCGAGGGTCTCGACCTCCCGGAGGTCTCGCTGGTCGCGATCCTCGATGCGGACAAGGAAGGGTTCCTGCGCAGCACCACGTCGCTGATCCAGACTATCGGCCGTGCGGCCCGCAACGTGTCAGGTGAGGTGCACATGTACGCGGACAAGATCACCGACTCGATGGCCAACGCCATCGAGGAGACGGAACGCCGCCGCGAGAAGCAGATCGCCTACAACAAGGAACGCGGCATCGACCCGAAGCCGTTGCGCAAGAAGATCGCCGACATCCTCGACCAGGTCTATCGAGAAGCCGAGGACGAGGCCGTCGCGGTCGGCGGTTCGGGCCGCAACGCCAGCCGCGGCCGCCGGGCGCAGGGCGAGGTGTCCAAGGCCGGCAGTGCGGGCGTAATCGAGAAGCGCGATGTCTCGGCCATGCCGCGCGCCGAGCTCGCTGATCTCGTGTCGCAGCTGACCGATCAGATGATGAGCGCGGCCCGCGACCTGCAGTTCGAGCTGGCGGGCCGCCTGCGAGACGAGATCGCCGATTTGAAGAAGGAGCTTCGAGGAATGGACGCAGCGGGCATCAAGTAGGGCCGTGACCTGCGATCCCGTCGAAGACACAAGATCGCGAACATGTGCCGATCGCCACGATCGGCGGACAGACACGCCGCGGCAAACTAATGTCCCGGTGATAGAACCCTGCAGTATGGGGGATGTAGGTGACGCCTCGCTGATGGGCAGCGAGGCGAATTCATGTCGGAGGTTGGGATGAGCGCATACGAGACCATCGTCGTCGGGACCGACGGCTCGGAGTCGTCGATGAAGGCGGTGGAACGTGCGGGGGCACTCGCGGGCGAAGGCGCGCAGTTGGTGATCGCGTGCGCATACTTCCCCAACGAGCGTGGCGCAGGGGAGGCCGCCGACATCCTCAAGGACGAGGCCTACCAGGTCACCGGCTCGACGCCGACCGAGGAGATCCTGCGGACCGCGAAGGAACGCGCGTCCAAGGCCGGAGCCGCCACCGTCGTCCAGCGCCCGGTCAAGGGCGCGCCGGTCGACGCGCTGCTCCAGCTGGTGAGTGACGTCAAGGCCGACCTCCTCGTCGTCGGCAACCGCGGCCTGAACTCGATCGCCGGGCGCCTGCTCGGATCGGTTCCGGCCGACGTGGCACGCAAGTCCGCATGTGACGTGCTGATCGTGCACACCACGGGTTAGTCACCCGCGCAAGAACGCAACGAGCATCCCCGCCTCAGCGGGCGTCCGGAAAACCTCCGGCGCGTCCGAGGAGTGCGGGGACGCTCTTTTCCAGGGACCTGCCCAGCCATTCCGCGGCCTCCATCAGGCCGTACATGTCGACGCCGGTCGTGACGTTCGACCGGTCCAGCGCATAAAGCAGGTCCTCCGAGGCGATGTTGCCCGTCGCGGCAGGGGCGAACGGGCAGCCGCCGAAACCGCCGATGGATGCGTCCAGAGCACTGGCGCCGGACTCCAGGGCGGTCAATGCGTTGGCGTAGCCGGTGTTGCGGGTGTTGTGGAAATGCCAGCGCTGAGGGATGCCCGGCGCGTGTGCGGCCGCGAGATCGGCGAGTGTGCGCACCTGTGCCGGGACGCCTACGCCGATGGTGTCGGCCAGGGCGATCTCGTCCGGTGCCGCAGCGTCGGTCAGGCGCGCGATGATCTCGCCGACCCACTCGGGGGCGACCTCCCCGGAGAACGGGCAGCCGAACGACACCGCGATGGTCACCGTCGTCCGTAGTCCGGCCTCGCGAGCGTCACGTACGACGTCGATCGCCGCGGCGATGCCCTCGTCGACGCTGCAGCCCTGATTCCGCCGGCTGAACTCCTCGGTCGCGACAACCACCGCGTTGACCTCGTCGACGGCGGCGGTGAGGGCACGGTCGAGACCCCGGCGGTTGAGGACCAGACCGATGTAGGAGACGCCCGCGGCGCGCGGAACCTGCGCCATGACCTCCTCGGCACCCGCCATCTGCGGGACACGCTTCGGATTGACGAAACTGACCGCTTCGACGCGTCGGACGCCGGCCTCGACACTGCGCGAGATCAACTCGACCTTGTCGTCGATCGACAGGAGGGTCTGCTCGTTCTGGAGCCCGTCGCGGGGGCCGACCTCGACCAGTTGCACGCTCGTCATGCCCCCAATCTTGCCCCGCCGCGGACCGCCCGTGTGACGGGATTCCTTCCATCGGGCAGATGTCGGTCGAACGACCGAATCCAAACCGCAACCCAACGCCTTCGGTGTGACGTGAGTTGTTCGTGTTGCTCTAAGGGGCTGATGAGGTCCCATCAGCCACACCTGTGCGGTGCCGGATGTGATGAGGCTCTCAGACGTGAGATGCGCTGTATCACTTTCGATCTCAAAAGAGATGTAAAGCGTATGATTCGTGGCTGTTCGGCGAACGCCTCGGGGGACGGGTCAGCGGCGCCGTCGAACGACCAAATCGCCGACGACTGGTTCGGACGTGGAATGGAAGAAGAATCACCCCTCGGTGAGGGGATCCCACAAGTTGGGTTCGGGGAGGGGCGCCGGGGAGGGCGCGGCGGAGCTAGGGGGGTCGACCTGCTGGATCTCACCGCGGCTCAACGTGCCATGTGGTTCGCCGAGAACCTCGACGACGACCACTCGATCACCATCGCGCATTACCTGGACATCATCGACGACGGACGTCCATTCGACCGAGGGCTGTTCCGCCGCGGCGTCATCGAGGGTTCGCGGGAACTCCAGACCGCCTACACCCGGATCGCCGAGGTCGACGGCACGCCGATGCAGTACATCGACGAGTCGCTGCCGTTCGACGTGGTGGAGCTGGACCTGCGCGACCGGCCCGACCCGCTCGGCGCGGCCGAGGAGTGGATGCGTGCGGACCATGAGCGTCCGGTCGACCTGCTGAACGACCCGGTCGGCTTCGCGGCCTTCATCCGCGTGGCGAACAACCGTACCTACTGGTACATGCGCGGTCACCACATCGCCTTCGACGGCTACGGCGCGCTCGTCTGTCTGCACGAAGCGGTGGCCCGCTACAACGCCGCCGTCGCGGCCGAGGCCCGCGTCCCACCGCGGCGCGCGACCCTCGCCGAGGTGATCGCCGACGATGCCGCCTACCGCCAGAGCACGCGTCACGAGAAGGACCGTGCGTTCTGGGCGGAACGCGCCGCCGGACTGCCCGAACGTGTGTCACTGGCCACCCATCCGGCGACCACCGGCATACGCAACGAGACCGTGGTGGCGGCGGGGATGCTCGACGCCGACCTCGACAGCCGGCTGCGACGCCGTGCCCGAGAGCTGGACGCCTCCGTCGCCGCGGTTCTCACCGCGGCCTTCGCCGCCTTCCTCGCCCGGATGTCCGGTGCCGACGACATCGTGCTGAGCCTGCCCGTCACGGCTCGCACCACCGCCCGGATCAAGCAGTCGATGGGCATGGTCTCCAACATGTTGCCGCTGCGCGTCGACGGTGTGGGCGCGGCGACCTGTGCCGATGTCGTCGCCGCGGTCACCTCGGAGATCACCGCGGTTCTCCGCCACCAGCGGTACCGCTCCGAGGACATCCGTGCCGCAGCCGGATTCGGCGATGCGACCGGTACGTCCTTCGGTCCGCTGGTGAACCTTCTGCTCTTCGACAAGCCGATCGAGATCGACGGGGCCCACGTCAGCTATCACATGCTGTCCGCGGGCATGGTCGAGGACCTCGTGATGAACGTCTTCGCCGCAGGGCCCGAGGCGCCGCTCGAGGTGGGTCTCCACGCAAACCCGGCCCTGTACGACCCCGAGGAGTTGCGCACCCACCGGGCGCGGCTACTTCACGTCCTCGAGCAGTTCGTCGACGCCCCGGATCGGCCGGTGGCGGCGCTGGACCTGCTCATCCCAGGTGAACCGGCGGCGGTCGAGCGGCTCGGTGACGGCGGCCCGGCGGTTGGCGTCGACGCCGAGCACATCCTGGCCCCCTTCGCGCGACAGGTCGCCGTGGCGCCGGATTCGACCGCGCTCGTCTTCGGGGACTCGCGCCTGACCTACCGGGAGATGTCGCTGGCGGTCGACGAATTCGCGCGCATCCTCGCGGACGAGGGAGTCGTCGCGGGGGAGCGGGTGATCGTCGCCCTCGATCGCTCCCCGGAACAAGTGTGCGCGATCTACGCGATCATCGGCCTCGGGGCGGTGTACGTACCCGTCGATCCGGCCGAGCCGGAGGAACGACGCCACGCCATCGCCACGATCGTCCGGCCTGCCCTCACCGTGGACGCACAGTTCCTCGCCGACCGTGGGATCGACGCGATCGACGCGATCGACGCCGGGACAGGTCCGGAGGACGAGGTACCACCGCTTGGCTCCCGTCCGTTGCCGCATCAGCCCGCTTACGTGATCTTCACGTCCGGCTCGACCGGTGTACCGAAGGGTGTCGAGGTCGACCATGCGGCGATCGAGCACCGCCTCGCATGGATGCAACGAGATCATCCGATCGGCCCCGACGACGCGGTGCTCTACAAGACCCCGGCGACCTTCGACGTGTCGGTGTGGGAGCTGTTGTGGCCCCTGCAGACCGGCGCGCGGATGGTCATCGCCGAACCGGACGGCCACCGGGACCCCGCCTACCTGCGGAACCTCATCGACGAGGCCGCGGTCACCGTGCTCCACTTCGTCCCGTCCATGCTCGACGCCTATCTCGACGTGGTGGGTCCGACCGAGAACGGGTCGGGTACGCCGACGTCGCTGCCCGACCGAGTTCGCTGGGTCTTCACCTCCGGGGAGGCGCTGTCGGCGCAGCTTGCTCGCCGCCTCCGCCGGACCTCGTCGGCCGGCCTGGTCAACCTCTACGGCCCCACCGAGGCGGCCATCGACGTCACGTCCCATCGGGTGACCTCCGACGACACCGTCGTGCCGATCGGGCGACCGGTGGCGGGCACCGTCGTGCGCGTTCTGGATCGCCGCCTGCGGCCGGTCCCGGTCGGCGTCGCCGGTGAGCTGTGCCTCGTGGGCCCACAGCTGGCCAACGGCTACCTCGGCGCGATGGCGCAGACCGCATCACGTTTCGTGGCCGATCCGCTGGGTGGGCCGGGTGCCCGGATGTACCGGACCGGCGACCTGGTGCGGTGGACGCAGAACGGCGAACTCGAGTACCTGGGTCGCAGCGACCATCAGGTGAAGATTCGCGGGCAACGGGTGGAGCTCGGCGAGGTCGAATCGGTGGTCGCCTCGATGCCGGGTGTCGACGCGGTGGTCGTCGTGGCCCGGCGAGATCTCGGACCGGCGCCGGTACTCGTGGCGTACGTCCGCGGAACCTCCGGGGTCCCCGACTCGGACGCCGTCCGCGCCTTCTGCCGCCGGCGGTTGCCCGGCCACATGGTGCCGCTCGCCGTGGTGTTCCTCGACGCCTTCCCGACGAACCGCTCGGGCAAGCTCGACCAGTCGGCGTTGCCCGCCCCGGACCTCACGGACAAGACCACGGAGTTCCGCGAGGCCCGGACACCGGCGGAGAAGGCGATCGTCTCGATGGTCGCCGAGGCCTTGGGTCGGGAACGGGTCAGCCTGTCGGACAATCTCTTCGCCCTCGGCGCCGACTCGCTCCTCGCAGCCCGCATGGTGTCCCGGGCCCGGATCGGACACGGTCTGACGATCGCCCTGACCGACGTCTTCGACAGCGACGACCTCGCCGACCTCGCTTCCCGTGCCGTCGTGGCGGACACCGTGCCGGAACCGCCGGAGCGTCGCCTCTTGCCGCGCCCGGCGCGTATCCCGTTGTCCCAGGCGCAGACCCGGCTGTGGTTCATCAACCGCATGTCCCCGACCGAGTCGACCTACAACATGTCCGGTGCGCTCCGGCTCACCCATGCGGTGGAACCCGAGGTGCTCCATCGCGCAGCGCTCGACGTCCTCGACCGGCACGAGATCCTGCGTACCGTGTTCCCGGCGGTCGACGGCGAACCGGAACAGCGCATCCTCGACACCGCGACCGCGGGCGCCGTGTGCGACTCCGAACCGATCGATGTCGGTGAGCGGGGGCTCGATGCGGCGATCTCCGCGATCACCGAGGTGGGATTCGATCTCGCCGAGGAGATCCCGTTCCGCTTCCGCCTGCTCACCGGGGACCCTCGCGGCGACGTCGTCGTGCTCGTCCTCCACCACATCGCGGCCGACGGGCATTCGTTGCGGCCGCTGCTCCGGGACCTGATGACCGCCTACGAGAGCAGGCGCGCCGGGGAACAGCCCGAGTTCACCCCGCTCCCGATGCAGTACGCCGATGTCGCCGTCGAACGCGCCGAGGTCCTCGGAACCCCGGAACGGCCGTCGCCCGCGCTGGTCGAGGGACTGGAGTTCTGGCGCACCGAACTCCACGGCGCACCCGACCTTCTGCAACTGCCCACCGATCGTCCGCGACCGCGGGTGCCGATGCTGACGTCGTCCACCGCGGCGAGCTTGCCGAGGGTGAGGGCCAGGGCCGACTGGAAGACGGCGAACGGCGTGACGGCGAGAGTCGTCGCGAGGCGGCGGAGCCCGGCCGACAGCTCGGCGTCCAGCGTGACGTCGAGATGATCTCCCGCGCTGGACATCACCCGCGGTCGCGGACGATCGGATG
>NZ_JAJQJP010000029.1:0-72323 GCF_021245825.1 Gordonia metallireducens
CCCCCCCCCCCCCCCCCCCCGCGCGCCCCCCCCCCCCCCCCCCCCCCCCCCCCCCCGCGGGGGGGGGGGCAGCTCGTCGCGAGCTCCTCGCCTACTCAACCTGCGGGGGAGACGGCCTGAAAAGCGCCCCCGGAAAGCACCCTGTTCAGGCGACCGGGCGACATAGTGTCGCCGGCCTCGCTCTGGAGGGCGCTTTCCGGGGGCGCATTTCAGCAGGTCAGGGCGAGGACCCCGGTCAGTCTGCGGAGGTGGTGTCCCCGATGGTCGGGCCGAGGAGGTCGTCGGCGTCGGTGATGCGGTAGGCGTAGCCCTGTTCGGCGAGGAAGCGCTGCCGGTGGGCGGCGTAGTCGGCGTCGAGGGTGTCGCGCGAGACCACCGAGTAGAAGTGTGCCTGTCCGCCATCGTGTTTCGGCCGCAGCAGGCGGCCGAGGCGCTGGGCCTCCTCCTGCCGTGAACCGAAGGTGCCCGACACCTGGACGGCGACGGAGGCCTCGGGGAGGTCGATGGAGAAGTTGGCGACCTTCGACACGACGAGGGTCTGGAGTTCGCCGGAACGGAAGCGGTCGAACAGGATCTCGCGTTCCTTGTTCTTCGTCGACCCCTGGATGACCGGGCAGTCGAGTTCGCGGCCGAGCTCCTCGAGCTGGTCGATGTAGGCGCCGATGACCAGCGTCTGCTGACCCTTGTGTTTGTTCAGGATCGCCTTCACCACGTTGACCTTGGTGTGGGCGCTGGAGCAGAGCTTGTACTTCTCCTCCGGCTCGGCGACCGCGTACTGCAGGCGCTCCTCGTCGGTGAGGGTCACGCGGACCTCGATGCACTCGGCCGGCGCGATCCAACCCTGCGCCTCGATGTCCTTCCACGGGGCGTCGTAGCGCTTGGGCCCGATGAGGGAGAAGACGTCACCCTCGCGGCCGTCCTCACGGACCAGGGTCGCGGTGAGGCCGAGGCGCCGACGGGACTGCAGGTCGGCGGTCATCCGGAAGACGGGTGCGGGCAACAGGTGCACCTCGTCGTAGATGATCAGGCCCCAGTCGCGGGAGTCGAAGAGATCGAGATTCCGGTACTCGCCCTTCGACTTCCGCGTCATCACCTGATAGGTCGCGATGGTGACCGGTCGGATCTCCTTGCGTTCGCCGGAGTACTCGCCGATCTCCTCCTCGGTCAGCGTGGTGCGCGCGATGAGCTCGCGCTTCCACTGCCGGCCGGCGACGGTGTTGGTGACCAGGATCAGCGTGGTGGCGCCGGCTTTGGCCATCGCGGCCGCGCCGACCATCGTCTTGCCCGCACCACACGGCAGCACGACGACGCCGGAGCCGCCGGCCCAGAACGAGTCGGCCGCCATCTCCTGGTAGTCGCGCAGGTGCCAGTCGCCCTGGTCGAGGTCGATGGGGTGCGCCTCGCCGTCGACGTAGCCGGCGAGGTCCTCGGCCGGCCAGCCGACCTTCAGCAGCACCTGCTTGAGGCGGCCGCGCTCGGACGGATGCACGATGACGGTGTCGTCGTCGAGCTGCGCTCCGAGCATCGGGGCGACCTTCTTGTGTCGCATCACCTCGAGCAGCACAGCACGGTCGAGACTCACGAGGGTCAGTCCGTGTGCGGGATGCTTGACCAGCTGCAGCCGGCCGAAGCGGCCCATCGTGTCGACGACGTCCATCAGCAGCGGCTGCGGGACGGCGTAGCGCGAGTAGGTGACCAGCGCGTCGACGACCTGTTCGGCGTCGTGACCGGCGGCGCGGGCGTTCCACAGCGCAAGCGGGGTGACCCGGTAGGTGTGGACGTGCTCGGGGGCACGTTCGAGTTCGGCAAAGGGTGCGATCGCCTGACGAGCCGCCTGCGCGTCGGGGTGGTCGACCTCGAGCAGCAGGGTCTTGTCGGATTGCACGATCAGGGGTCCATCGGTCACCCGCTCCATTGTCCAGATAGCAGCGGAGATTGTCAGCGACGGGCCTGTTTGTGGGTCAGAACACGGGGATGCCGAGCCGGCGGCGCACCCTCAGGTCGACGATGTTCAGCCGGAAGATGCCGCGCAGCACAGGCGCCGCCACCGGGTCGACGACGCGCAATACGGTGAGAATGGCCTGGTAGCGGCGGGCGTCGTCCGCGGTCCACGTCCAGCCCATCATCGACCGGAACTCCGGCGGGAGCCCCGCGTTGATGGCGTAGGTGAGGAAACCGCCCAGCGTCTTGTGGGCGATGGTTCCCACCGCGCCGGCGCGGAACTCCAGGAACGAGAGGTCGGCGAGGCTCTGCAGTTCCTGCCGCACCGGCTCGTCGATCCGTAGTTCGGCGAGCTGGCTGTTCCAGTAGGCGAGGAGTTCGTCGTAGGTGGCCGGCCACTTGTCGCGGGGGACGTTGAGCGCGGTGCCGAGGGGGTGCGCCTCGGTGAGGACCATCTGCCGTTCGGCGTCGGAGAGGGGTCCGTGGATCAGCTCGTACTGGTCGATGAAGTACTTGAGCAGGCACACCGCGACCCACAGCTGCAGGCGCGAGTCGTTGGCGCTGTAACGGACGGGGCTGGTCTCGGTCGAATAGACCTGGTCGTGCACGCGGCCGACGCAGTTGTGGATGTACTCCCTGTCGGAGTCGCTGCCCATCAGCGCGACGGCCAGGTAGGTGCCGGTGGTGCGGGCACGCTTGATCGGGCGTTTGATGGCGTTGCCCCGCGGGACGCGGCTCTCGTACACGCCGTACCCGACCTTCGGGTTGGACAGCTGCATGATCACGTTCGCGACCGACAGCGTCGGGCCGACGACGGTGACGAGGTCGGCGGGACGTTTCACGCGGCGGCGTCGTGACGGTGGTTTGATGCGCGGCACGAGATCGTGCTGGTAGGTGTCGGGCACGGCGGCGGTGGCGTCGGCGCGTACAGCGGTCATGACGGGCCAGCTTTCCTCGGCACTGAGTACTCGCGAGCCTAGCAAGATCCTGAGACGAATGTCACAGGTCGTGTCAACGCGGTGGTCAGGCGTCGAGGAGTTCGACGCTGGTCAGCCGGTGGAGCGAGAACCGCTGCTCGGTGTCGCTGCCCTCCTCGACGGCGACCAGCTGCCCCGCACCGAGGACCTTCGGGGTCACGACGTGGCGGCTGGCCGATCCCTGAGCGTCGACGTAGCCGACGCGGAGCCGGCGCTTGGCGCGCAGTGCGAGCTGGATGAGTGCGGTCGCCGATTCGCCGCTGCCGGAGGCGCGTACCGGTGTCGACGCCGAGGTGCTGCGGACCGGGGTGGCCGCGGCGGCGCGGTCGGTCGAGCGGATGCGGCCGACCACCGACCGGAGCTGTTCCTCCGACGGCGCGCTGCGACGCGGCTGGGCCTGCCGCCGGGCCCGCGACACGGTGACTCGGCTGCCGCGTTCGCGGAGGTCGACGACGGCGCCCGTCGAATCCTCGCCTGCCGGCGCGAATCCCGCGGCGCGCAGCTGGTCGATGACCTCGCGAACCTCCGACGGCGAGATCGCCACGGTCGGGGCGAGTGCACGCAGCGCGAGCGGTTCGGCGGCCGGACTGCGCAGCACCGCGGCGAGGACCGTCGGGTCCTCGCAGCGGATGAACGCCGACGCCACGCCGACGCGGAGCTGTCCGTGCTTCCGGGCGACATCCTCGATGAGGTACGAAAGTGACTGCGGCACCGGCGTTCTCGAATGCGTGGTGAACATCGACAGCAACTCGTTGCTGCTGCGGCCGGCGTCGAGCGCGCGCCGAACGCTCTCCGGGGTGATCCGGTACACCGATGCGGCGCCGCCCGACTCGAGGTCGGCGACGAGTTCGACCTGTTCGGCGAGTTCCGGTGTCATCGGGCCCGGCACGGTGAGGGTGAGGTCGGCCTGGGTGAGGAAGTGGTCCACCGGCTCGGGCAGCACGGCGCGCATCGCGGCCAGCACCGCTGCGTCGGCGTCGGCGGGATCGGCATCGGCCGGCGGCTCGACGGTGTACGCCCGGCCGACGGTGGTCAGCGCGTCGTGGGCGACGAGCCCGATTTCACGTGCCTCACGCAGGGTTTCGGCGACGAGGCGCCGGCTGAAGCGCCGCATCTGGCGGGGACGGTGCCAGTGCAGGTTCGCCAGTACTGCGTCGGGTGTCACCGGGACCGCGGGGTCGGCGTGGGCCAGCGTCGAGAGGATGAGTTGCCGCTGGATCGGCGCATAGGCGTCGTGGAGATCGGCGGACAGGGTGGCCATCGCGTTGCCGTCGCGGTCGGGGTCACCGACCTGCCAGGCGCGCCGGGGCATGTGCAGCCAGGCGTCGGCCAGCGACAGCCACTGACGCTCCCGCGGCTGGTGCAACCAGGTGTCCGCGGTGGAGGTCGGCGCGAAGGACTGCTCGCCGGAGTCGTTGGGCGGCGGCGGTTCCGGGAAACCGGCGTCGATGATCCGTAGGTAACCGGCGAGCTCGATCAGGAACGCGACGCGCTGCGTCTCGATGCCGGAGAGCTTCGACAATCGCCGGAGTTCACGGACGCCGAGCGCCCCCGACCGCAGGACGGCGGCGGGGGTGGCGCCGAGGATGTTGAGCAGCGAGGTGAGGTGGCGGATGAGTTCGAGTGCCTCGCCACCCGCCGCGGCGTCGACCGCCTTGGCCGGGAATCGCGGCTTGAGGCCGGCCTCGTTCAGCGGAGGGGGATTGAGATCGTCGGTGTGCCAGGCCGGTTCGTCGCGGATCACCGCGCCGACCATGGGCGGGAGTTCAACGGTCTGATTGTCGACGCGGGCCAGCAGGCCCGACGAGATCAGTTGTGCGACCGGGGTGCTCGGGTCGGCGTCGGGATCGGCGTCGCGGCTGCGGCCCAGGGCCGGACCGCGGGCCAGGGTCTCCAAGAGTTCCTTCGGTCGCTCGTCGAGGTCGGCGACCATCGCCGCGATCTCCTCGCCGCTCCGACCCGCCAGCGGACCGGTGAGATGCGGTGACCGCCACGGCATCGCGGAGTCGACGTGCTCGCCCGCGCAGAGGGAGGTCTTGTCGCCCCACAGGATCGCGCGGCGTCGAAGGAGTTCGATCCGGGCACGGACGTCCTCGGCGGCTGCCCGGCCGGACAGCGACTTGACGATCTTGGTGACCGACGGGCGTTTGGACTTCGTGGTCTTGCGGCTGCCCAGCGCGATCGCCTGTTCGAGGACGGCGACCGCCAGCACGTCGAGATCCTCGCCGGCCAGCGCCAGCGACGCCGCGGACAGCGCACGCTGCGCCAGCACACGCGTGCCCTGCGGGGTGGGGGAGGCGAGGTCGGGTCGTTCGATCAGCAGCTCGGTGAGCTCGTCGTCGGAACGCGCGGCCAACTCCTCGGCCAGGCCGGCGTGCTGGTCATCCGAACTCATTCGATCGACTTTACCGGGCGGTGCGACATCGCTACTCCGGGTGCAGATGGGTTGGCTTCGATACGGCCCTCGGCTTGCGCCTCGGGCCTACTCAACCAGCAGTGGGGGCCTCGTATCGCAGGGCAGCAGCCTCACTCAACCAGCAGTGGGGGCCTCGTATCGCAGGGCAGCAGCCTCACTCAACCAGCAGTGGGGGCCTCGTACCGCAGGGCAGCAGCCTCACGCAGCCGGCAGTGGGGGCCTCGTACCGCAGGGCAGCAGCTTCACACAGCCGGCAGTGGGGGCTTCGTATCGCAGGGCAGCAGCCTCACTCAACCAGCAGTGGGGGCCTCGTATCGCAGGGCAGCAGCCTCACGCAGCCGGCAGCGGGGGCCTGATTACACAGCAGCCCTCAGACGTCGCCGCGACGGAGCATCCGGCCGCGGGCGGTCTCGAAGTCCACCTTCTGGCCGCGAACCCAGGTGCCCTTGACCACGCCGGCGAGGGCGCGGCCGTCGTAAGGGCTGATCGCGTTCTTGTGGTGCAGACGGTTGACGTCGACGATCTGTGCGGACTCCGGCTCGAAGATCGCGAAGTCGGCGTCGCAGCCGAGGGCGATGCGGCCCTTGGACGGCAGGCCGGCGAGATCGGCGGGCCTCGATGCCATCCACTCGATGACCTGCGGCAGGCCGATGCCGCGCTTCTTGGCCTCCGACCAGATGAGCGACAGTCCGAGCTGCAGCGAGGCCACCCCGCCCCAGGCGACGCCGAAGTCGCCGTTCTCGGGGTCCTTGAGGTCGATGGTCGAGGGGGAGTGGTCGGAGACGATGCAGTCGATCGTGCCGTCGAGCAGTCCCTCCCAGAGCAACTCACGGTTGCCGGCCTCGCGGATGGGCGGGCAGCACTTGAAGGCGGTCGCGCCGTTGGGGACCTCTTCGGCCAGCAGGGTGAGGTAGTGCGGGCAGGTCTCGACCGTGATCTTCACGCCGTCCTTCTTCGCGCTGGCCAGCATCGGCAGCGCGTCCGACGACGACAGGTGCAGCACGTGGGCGCGGACGCCGGTCCAGCGTGCGCGCTCGATGACCTCGGCGATCGCCAGGTTCTCGGCGCCGCGCGGACGAGAGGCGAGGAAGCGTGCGTACTCGTCACCCTCGGGCGACGGGGCGTGGTCGATGGCGCGGGAGTCCTCGGCGTGGACGATCATCAGCGAGTCGAACTCGGCGAGCTTGGCCATGTCGGCTTCCATCTCGTCGGCCGTCAGGTGCGGGAACTCGTCGACGCCCGAATGCAGCAGGAAGCACTTGAAGCCGAACACGCCGGCGTCGTGGAGTCCGCGGAGGTCGTCCTCGTTGCCGGGGATGGCGCCACCCCAGAAGCCCACGTCGATGTGCGTCTTGCCGTGCGCGGCGGCGCGCTTCTCGGCCAGGGCGTCGACGTTGACGGTCGGCGGGATCGAGTTGAGCGGCATGTCGATGAGGGTGGTCACGCCACCGGCGGCGGCCGCACGGGTGGCGGAGTCGAAGCCCTCCCATTCGGTGCGGCCCGGCTCGTTGACGTGGACGTGGGTGTCCACCAAACCGGGGATCATCACCTGGTCGTCGGCGAGTTCGATGACCTCGGTGCCGACGAGTCCGCTGCCGAGCGGTTCGATGGCGACGACGCGGCCGTCGCGGATACCGATCTCGCGCGCCACGATGCCTGCGGTCGTCAGGGTCTGTTCACCACGCACGACCAGGTCGAACGGCGCAACGGTCGAGTCCGCGGCGGTGTCGGAGAGAGGGGCCGGGGCGCCGGTTTCTGAGGTCATGGGGCGGGACTCCTTGCTGATCGCCGTGTCCTGGTGTCGTTCCAGAGACTAACCCAGCAGATTCCTCATCGTGGAATGTCGGGGCGTGATTTCGGAAAGGTGACTCGCGAGTAGCGCTTCGCGATGCTATTGACAACGCCCCGCACGAGGGCGCTAACCTTCACGAACGCGGAACCCCGATTCCACATCACGGAAGTTCCACGAGTGTAGGAGCGCGGTCAAAGATGACCGTCCGACGAAAGTGCAGAGATGAGCACTGAACCGCCCACGATCCAGCGTGACGAGGCGACGCCGAGGACGTCCACGACCGGCGTGTCCGCCGGCGAGGAGACCCACGGCGTGACCGGAACCGTCCCGGCCGGATTGAGTCCCAAGCTGTACAACGACGACCTGGCGCCCACGAGTCGCGTCGGCCGCCGCTGGAAGAGCTACAACATCTTCACGCTGTGGGCCAACGACGTCCACAGCCTGGGCAACTACGCCTTCGCCATCGGGCTCTTCGCCCTCGGATTGGGCGGCTGGCAGATCCTGACCGCACTTGTGCTCGGCGGTGTCTTCCTCTTCCTGCTGCTCAACCTGTCCGGCTTCATGGGCGAGAAGACGGGCGTCCCGTTCCCGGTCATGAGCCGCATCTCGTTCGGTATCCGCGGCGCGCAGATCCCGGCGCTCATCCGCGGCGGCGTGGCGATCGCCTGGTTCGGCATCCAGACCTACCTCGCGTCGGTCGTCCTCCGGATCATGCTGGTCGCGTTGTTCCCCGGCGCGGAGGATCTGGACGCCAACCGCTTCCTCGGCCTCTCGACTCTGGGCTGGATCTCTTTCGTCTCGCTGTGGGTGATCCAGGTGATCATCGTCAGCTACGGCATGGAGATGATCCGCCGCTACGAGGCCTTCGCCGGCCCGGTCATCCTGTTCACCATGGTGGCGCTGGCCATCTGGATGCTCAGTAACGCCGACTGGACCATCGCGTGGACCACCCCCGACTCGCTGACCGGCGTCGACATGTGGCTGAAGATCATCGGCGGCGCGAGCCTGTGGGTCGCCATCTACGGCACCTTCGTCCTGAACTTCTGCGACTTCACCCGCAACGCGGAATCGCGAAAAGCCATCGTGCGCGGCAACTTCTGGGGCATCCCGCTCAACATGCTGCTCTTCGGCGGCATCGTGGTCGTGCTGGCCGGTGCGCAGTTCCGGATCGACGGACGGGTCATCGAGTCGCCGTCGGACATCGTCCAGACCGTGCCCAACACCTTCCTGTTGGTGCTGGCCTGCCTGGCGCTGCTGATCCTCACGGTCGCGGTGAACCTGATGGCCAACTTCGTCGCGCCCATCTACGCGCTGTCCAACTTGTTCCCGCGCTACCTGAACTTCCGCCGCGCGGCACTCGTGACCGCGATCATCGGACTGATCATCCTGCCGTGGAACCTGTACAACTCGCCGGCGGTGATCAACTACTTCCTGGGTGGGCTGGGTGCGCTGCTCGGACCGCTGTTCGGCATCGTCATGGCCGACTACTGGCTCGTCCGCCGCTCGAAGATCGATGTGCCCGCGTTGTTCTCCGAGGCACCTGATGGCGCCTACCATTACCGGAACGGCGTGAACCTGCGGGCCATCGTCGCGCTGGTCCCGACGGCGGCCTTCGCCCTGGTGATGGCCTTCGTCCCGGCCTTCGAAGTGGTCTCGGAGTTCTCCTGGTTCATCGGTGCCGGTCTCGGCGCGGTCGTCTACCTGCTGGTGGCCGATCGCCGCGGACCGTTCGCCGAGGTGTCGGGCGAGCCGATCTCCGTCGCCAGCACCCACTGATCGCCAGGAGGTAGATCCGATGCGCATCCTCGTCGCCAATGTCAACACGACCGAGTCGATGACCGAGGCGATCGCCGACTCGGCTCGGTCGGTCGCCTCGCCCGGCACCGAGATCGTCGGCATGACACCACGATTCGGTGCCGACTCGTGCGAGGGCAACTTCGAGTCCTACCTCGCCGCCATCGCGGTGATGGACGCGATCCTCGCCTATCCCGAACCGTACGACGCGGTCATCCAGGCCGGGTACGGCGAACACGGACGGGAAGGGCTCCAGGAACTCCTCGAGGTCCCGGTCGTCGACATCACCGAGGCCGCGGCGTCGACGGCGATGTACCTGGGACACAAGTTCTCGGTCGTGACGACGCTGGACCGGACGGTCCCGCTGATCGAGGACCGGCTCAAGCTCGCCGGCCTCGACCAGCGCTGCGCGTCGGTCCGGGCGTCGGGACTCGGTGTGCTGGAACTGGAATCGGACCCGGAGCGGGCGGTCAAGGCGATCGTCGAACAGTCCACGAAGGCGGTGCACGACGACCACGCCGAGGTGATCTGCCTCGGATGCGGCGGCATGGCCGAGCTCGAGGAGCAGGTCCGCGCCGCGACCGGCGTCCCGATCGTCGACGGTGTGCGTTCCGCGGTCACGATCGCCGAAGGTCTTGTCCGGATGGGACTCTCGACGTCGAAGGTCCGCACCTACGCGAAGCCGCGCGAGAAGAAGGTCACCGGCTGGCCGTTCACGATCTGAGCTGACGGTCGGGGTTCCGACGGTCCGGCACCCGAGGATCCGATTGCGTTTTGTCCCGGGTGCCGGGACAAAACGCAATCTGATTCGGTGGCCATCGAATTACTCGACTACTGGTCCTCCCGGATGGCGTGCGGCCACCGCGGGTCCCGGCCGGTGAGACCGGCGAGTCGGTCGACGAGTGGTGCGTCGTCGGGCACCTCGACCACCGGCCCGAACATGCCGTCGCGGTCTTCCTGCGGCTGGGGTGGGTAGTGGAAGTCGAACACGACCTGCAGGATCTCGTCGGGGACGTCGAATGCAATATCCGCAGCGCGTGCGACATCCCAGCCGTGCAGAACCAGTTCCGACAGTGCGACCAGGCCCATGATCTCGGCGGGCAACTCGACGCCGCCCGCCTGGGTCATGCCCTCCCATGCTGCGGTGTCGTTCCAGGAGTCCGCGAGTTCACGCACGTGACCCTGCAGTTCGTCTCGCCACTTCGTCGACAGGCGGCTTTGCGCCGGTTCCGGCGGCGTCGACGTCAACGGACCGAAATCCTTGCGCGCAGCGGCCGCGAACGCCTGCGAGAGTCCGTCGACGTGGGCCAGCAGCGCGGCGAGATGCGTGTCGCGACACGGCGTCGGACGGTCCAGTTCGGAATCGGGGATTGCGGCGGCGAAAGCCAGCATGTGATCGGCGGCTGCAGCTATCAGTTGCGCTTGGGTGGTGTCGGTGGGCATCCGAGTCCCTCTCCTCGTGTCTGAGTGCTCACCGGGACTGACCACCCGGCCGTTGATTTCTCATCGGACGCGCGACAGGGCTGTGGATGCGGCGCTCGAGCCGTCGGGTAGCGGCTATCTCAGACCTGATGGCACGACGTTGCCGTCGACCGTCACCGTGACCTCGCCGGTCGTCGTGTTCTCGGAGATCTCGCCGTGTTCGAAGGTCACCGTCTCGAGAGGCCCGTCGACCGTCACGTCACTGGTGGGGACGCCGAGAGGTCCGGCCGAACCGTTGGTGCCGAGGAGCATTGGGGTGCCGTCCGGGGCGCGCTCGGTGTTCCATGCGTCGCGGATCTTGCCGGAGGTGACGATGTATGCCGGCGTTCCGGGGTCGCTGTTCTTCGCGATGATCACACCACCGCGGAATTGTTGGTACACGACACCGCTCTCGCGAGTGCCGGCGTTGTGATCGCCGGTCAGCGGCCTGCCCAGCGCTTCTCGTTGTGCCTGAGTCGCCGAGGCGTACTTGATCGCGAGCGGGCCGGTGAGCGTCACCGACACGTCGTCCTCACCCGTCACCGTCAGCTCGGAGGGGGTGGCCCCGGCATCAACCGCGGGGGTAGAGATGGACGAATCGCGGTCGGCCTCGGCACTCCCGCACCCGGCGGCGGCAAGCGCGATCACGAACAATCCGGCAACGAACGCGGCGCGACGGGAAGCCGTCTGCTTCATAGGTGTCTCCCGGACTCTCGAAGTACAGCCGATCCACAACGCCCGAATCGGACGGATTTCGCACGAGTCTATCGGCCACGGTCGCGGGCGGGCGGCCACCTCTGCGTCGGCGAATGCCCGACCCTGTTCGCGGTCGAGTGGCGTTCACCCGTGTCGGCGGCGGTATTCGGCGGCGGCTCCCGGATGCAGGGGGATGGGCCCGGTGACGATCAACGACTGGGCGTCGAGGAACTGACTGCCGATCGCCTGGGCCGGTACGAGCTGGGCCGATTGATCGAGCAGTAGGTCGACGACGGCCGCGGCGGTCGCGTCGGGCACGTCCCGACGGGCGAGCAGCAGGTTCGCGACCCCGACGGTGGTGACCGCCGGATGCCGACCGTAGATGTCGGCCGGGATGCGCACGGGCTCGTACGCGAGGCCGTGCCGCTGTCGTAGCGCCGGCACGATTCCGCCGAGGTCGAGTAGAGCGATCGGTACCTGCGGGTCGGCGAATGCCGGGGTCGGCAGACCACCCGCCCACATGACCGCGTCGACCTCCCCGGTGGCGAGCGCGGCGCGGGCCTCCCGCATCGTCTGGCGTACCGGCCGGATGTCGCGCTCGGGCCCGAGCCCGGCCGCGACGAGAACCCTCTCGGAGAGTTCCGCGGCCCCGGAACCCGGTGCGCCGACGCTCACCACCCGCCCGCGCAGATCGGCGACCGACGCGATGCCCGAATCGTCGCGGACCGCCACCTGGAAATAGTTCTCGTATACGCACCCGAGAGCTGTCAGTTGCGGGTCCGCGCGTTCCACGGCGGCGTCGCGGAGGCTGAGGGCGAGCTCCGCCGACCCCTGGGAGAGGGCGTCGAGGTTCTCCGCGGAGCCGTTGGACTGCCGAGGCCGGATCGGCGGTGCGCCCGACCGGTCGGCCGCCGCCGCGAGGAGACCGGCGAACTCCCAGAAGAAGCCGCCGGTCTCACCCGCCGCGAGCCGGACCGGTGCGCCGCGCTCGGTTCCGCACGCGGACAGCAGGAGCAGCGCACCCAGGCCGCACCCGCGGAGCACGGTCCGACGGTCGACCGACCCGCGTGCGTGCGACATGGTGTCACCTTAGGCGCGCCGCGCACCGATCTCTGCGTCGACGAAGGCCCGACCCTGCTCGCGGTCGAGTGGCGTCTCCGCCTTGTTGCGCAGCACGAAGATGTAGACCAGCAGCGATACCGTGATCACGGCGGTGACGTAGGCGATGAACCACGGGACGTGACCGCCGTTCTTCGCCGCCTGGTAGATCAGCGGTGCGGTGCCGCCGAACGCCGAGTTGGCGAGGGCGTAACCGAGGCCCACGCCGAGAGCACGGACGTGCGACGGGAACAGTTCGGCCTTCACGATCGCGTTGATGGAGGTGTAGCCGGTGAGGATGATGTAGCCGATGCCGAGTAGCGTCAGCGACGCGGCCACCGAGGTGGTCTGGGGCAGGTAGGTGATCAGGACGTAGGTGTAGATGACGCCGCCGACACCGAAGAAGACGAGCACCGGCTTGCGTCCGACCTTGTCGCTGATCATCCCGCCGATCGGCTGCAGCGCCATCAGGAACACCAGTCCGATCAGGTTGATCCACGTTCCGGCGCGGCCGTGGTCCTCGTAGGCGGTCTTGACGATGGCCGGGGCGTTGACGCTGTAGGTGTAGAAGGCGATGGTGCCGCCGATGGTGACCAGGAAGCAGACCACCAGCGAGCGCCAGTGGTGCAGGATGAGTTCGCGAATCGATCCGGACTCGGAATCGGCGCCGGTGCGCACGGCCTCCAACTGCTCCGGGGTGAGCGACTCGTCCATGCTGCGGCGCAGCCAGAAGACGACGACCGCGGCCACACCGCCGATGAGGAAGGCGATGCGCCAACCGAAGTCGGAGATCTGGTCCTTGTCGAGGAAACCCTGCATCACGAGCAGCGTGAGCTGCGCCAGCACGTGTCCGCCGATCAGCGTGACGTACTGGAACGACGAGAAGAACCCTCGACGCTCACGCGTGGCCGCCTCGGACATGTACGTCGCCGACGCACCGTACTCGCCGCCGGTCGCGAAGCCCTGCACCAGACGACAGAGGACCAGGACGACCGCCGCCCAAACTCCGATCGATTCGCGGCCCGGTGTCAGTGCGATGACCAGCGAGCACGCGGCCATCAACGACACGCTGAAGGTCAGCGCCGCGCGCCGGCCCCGTCGGTCGGCGTACCGGCCGAAGAACCAGGAACCCACCGGCCGCATCAGGAACGTGACGGCGAAGATGGCGTACACGTAGACGGTGGAGTTCTTGTCGGCCGAGTCGAAGAACTGGCTCTCGAAGTACGTCGCGAACACCGTGTAGACGTAGACGTCGTACCACTCGACGAGATTGCCCGAGGAGCCGCGCAGGGTGTTGTAGACGGCGCGGCGAGTGGCCGCGGCCGAGGATGTCGGTGGTGCGCTGCGCGCATCCGCGGCGAGCCCGGTGGTCGAGTCGGTCATCAGTCCTCCAGTCGTCGAACGTGCACCCGACACGAGTCCGGCGTCGGTGCCCTTAACACTGTGAAGGCAGTCACAGGCTCGACGAAAGCCGATCTCGGTTTCCTAACACTCCCTTAGGACGCGACGTCCGGCGCGAGATCCGCCGCCGGTATCCAGAGGTCGATCCGGAGTCCCGTAGGGCGTCCGGCGCGCACCGTCAGTTCGCCGCCGGCGCCCTCGATCAGGGCCCGGGCGATGGACAATCCGAGTCCGGAGCCCGGTGCGCTGCCGGTCGCCGCGCGGAAGAACCGTTCCGTCACGCGAGGCAGCTCGGAGGCGGGCACACCGCGACCGGTGTCGGCGACCCAGATGCGGATACGCGGCCCTTCGGATCGGCAGCCCAACTCGACGGACGCGTCCGGTCCCGCGTGATTGACCGTGTTGCTCATCAGGACGTCCAGCACCCGGATGAGGTCGTCCTCGTCGACCGCGGCGATCATCGACCGTGGCCGCTCCGGCGGCAAGGTGATCGACGCCGACAGGCCCGCCTCGGCGAACGCTCCCGCCCAGAAGTCGTGACGTTCGGTCAGCACGGTGGCGACGTCGCAGACGCCGGTGGCGGAGACGGCGGGCCGCGATTCGGCGGTGGCGAGGACGAGCAGGTCCTCGACGATGCGGTCCAGCCGATCGATCTCCACCAGCGTCTTCTCATGCGATGCGAGCGATCGGCCGGCCAGGCCGAGACCGAGAGTGTCGAGCCGAAACCGGACTGCGGCGAGCGGATTACGCAGTGCGTGAGCGGTGTCGGCGACCAGACGACGCTGGGCCGCGGTGGCGTGCTCGACGTCGTCGGCCATGGCGTCGAAGATGCGGGCCAGCTCACGGACCTCCGGCGGGCCGCTGCGCCGGGGATCACGACGTCCGTCCGGCCGCGGTTCGACCTCGTCCGGAACGTGGTCGACGATGGATGCGCGCAGCGAGCGCACCCGGGTCGTCAAAGCGGTCAGCGGACGAACCGTCCACCGCGACAGCGCAACCGCGATCAGCGACCCCACGAGCAGCATGGCAAGAGCACCACCGGCGATCATCGCCCAGTACCTGGTGACATCCCGCTTCGCCGCCGACGTCGATGCCGCGATCACGACCGCGCCGTCGACCTGACTGCCCGTACCGATCGGTCGGGACACCAGTACCGATGCGGGCGACCACGGCGTCAGACCCGACGGGATCCGCGTGCGCTGGTTGCGCAACGCCTCGGAGACCGCTTCGGCGACCTCCGGCGACCGGGCCGAGAGGCCGGCCGAGGCACGCGTCGCGCCGGCTCGATCGACCACCACGACACCCTCGCCATAGAGGGCGTTGTAGCGCTCGACAGCCTGCTGTAGCTCGGTGCCCCGTATCTCCGGTTCGCGATCGGCGAGGTCGGCGAAGTAGGTCGCGGATGCGGTTCGGCTCTCGGTGAACCGTTGCAGCCGTTCACGACTCACCGTCGAAGCCAGGGGGACGGCCAAGCCGAGGACCACGATCGCGGAATAGGCGACGAGGACGAGCAGCACACGCCGCCACATCGCTCAGGAGTCCCAGCGGTAGCCGTACCCGCGGATCGTCTCGATCACGCCGGGTCTGCCGAGCTTCGCCCGGAGTGCGGTCATGTGGACGTCGAGGCTGCGGGAGATCGCGACGTAGGCGTCGCCCCAGATCGCATCCATCAACTGTTCGCGGCTCACGGCCTCGCCGCGGCGTCCGACGAGGTGCGCGAGGAGTTCGAACTCCTTCGGGGTGAGTGCCACGTCGGCGCCGGCGACGGTGACCCGTCGCGCATCGAGGTCGACCGTGATGTCGCCGGTCGATATCTGCCGCCCTGCGACGGCCGGCGCGTCGGCGACCCGCCGGCGGGCGGCCACCTCCAGACGCGCCATCAGCTCGCCGAGCCGTGCCGGTTTGACCACATAGTCGTCGGCGCCCCCACGCAGTGCCCGCACCACCGATCGCTCGTCGTCCCGTGCGGTGAGAACCACGACCGGCAGCCGGCTGACCGTCCGCAACCGGCGCAATACGGTCAGTCCGTCCTCGTCGGGTAGTCCCAGGTCCAGAAGGGCGAGGTCGAAGTCCCGGTGACCGAGCAGGAGGTCAGCCCCGCGCCGCATTCGGCGGGGTTCGTGGCCGACCTCGACCAGGGCGTCGACGAGGGCGTCACCGACCCCGTCGTCGTCCTCCACCACCGCGATACGCATCGCCTCTCACGGTACGACAGCGGGTGACCGGGGAACCGGTGCCACCTCGCGGGTGCGCCGGTGACGGACAGGGTCAGAGGGCGATCTGCCGGTTGACGTCCTTGTAGAGCAGGTAGCGGAAGTCCGACGGTCCGCCGGCGTAGCAGGCCTGGGGGCAGAAGGCGCGCAGGGACATGTAGTCGCCCTCCTGAACCTCGACCCAGTCGCCGTTGAGGCGGTAGACGGCCTTGCCCTCGAGGACGTAGAGGCCGTGTTCCATCACGTGGGTCTCGGCGAACGGGATCGATCCCCCGGGCTTGAAGGTGACGACGTTGACGTGCATGTCGTAGGCCAGGTCCTGCGGGTCGAGCATCCGGGTGGTGCTCCACGCGTCGGTGTCGGGCATCGGGGTGGGCTCGATGTCGCGCTCGTTGCCGAACTTCGGGGCCGGGGTGTGACCCGCGATCGGCTGGTAGCGCTTGCGGATCCAGTGGAAGGTCGTGGTGGCGTCGCTGCGGTTGTGCGCCGACCATGCGGTGCCTGCGGGCAGGAACGCGAATCCGCCCTCGGTCAGCGTGCGCTCCTCACCGGCGACGGTGACGGTCAGCGTGCCCGCGGTGACGAAGAGAAAGCCCTCGACCTCCGGCTGCGGCTCCGGGGCATCCGATCCGCCGCCCGGCGCGACCTCGACGATCGACTGCGAGAAGGTCTGCGCGCCACCGGGAACCGGGCTGTTGATGACCCAGGCGCGGGTGCCGGTCCACTCGGGGAAGACCGAGGTGACGATGTCGCGGAGCACGCCGCGCGGGATCACCGTGTAGGCCTCGGTGACGATCGCGCGGTCGGAGAGCAGGTCGGTCTGCGGCGGGAGTCCACCGGCGGGGGTGTAGTACGGGGAGACGGTCATCGTGGTGTCCTCTTCGGCGGATTGCTGGATGGTCGTTCGGGGCTTGCGGTCTCAGGCGGCGGGCGGCCGGTGGAGCGCGAGTTCGCGCACCTTCGCGATGGGCAGGTCGGTGGCGGTCTCGACCTCGTCGACGGTCAGTGCGCCGCACACCTCGCCGCGGCGGATGAAGCCGGCGAGTGAGCGGGCGGTCGCCGGTTCGTCGAGCACCGACGACGAGATCTGGTGCGCATAGTTGCGCAGACGCTCTGCGGCGGAATCGAATCCGTCGCGGTAGAAGGCGTACGTCGCGAGGAAGCGGGTGACGAGCTGGGCGGGATGGAGATCCCAGCCCTGATAGAAGCCGCGTTCGAGGTGGCGGCGGACCAGGCGCGAGTGCAGGGCCCAACCGGCTTCGACGGCCTCGCGGTCGCCGACCGGGAGGATGTTGGTCGACCCGTCGGACAGGCGCACACCGGTGCCGGCCGCGGCCAGCTGCATCACGGCCTTCGCGTGATCGGCGGCCGGATGTTCCATCGACTGGTAGGCGGCGGAGATACCGAGGGACGCGGAGTAGTCGTAGGTCCCGTAGTGCAACGCGGTCACCCGGCCCTCACCGGCGTGGATCATCTTCGCGACCGGCGCCGAACCGTCGACGCCCATCACCGACTGCGGGGTCTCCACCTGGATCTCGAAACCGATCCGACCCTCCGGCAGCTCGTGGATGCGCTCGAGCTCGCGGGCGACGGTGACCATCGCGGTCACCTGATCGGTCGAGGTCACCTTCGGCAGGGTCAGCGTCAGGCCGGACGGGAGGTCGCCGGTGCCGGCGAGTCCGGAGATGAACAGGTCGAGGGTGCGCAGGCCACGAGCCCGCACATCGGCCTCGAAGCATTTGAAGCGGATGCCGAGGAACGGCGGCGTGGTGTCGCCGGCGTCGCGGATGGCGGCGACGGCAGCCGCCACGGCTGCGTCCTCCTCGTCGTCGGAGCGGACGCCATAGCCGTCCTCGAAGTCGACGCGCAGATCCTCGATGGGCTCGCTGCGCAGCTTCGCCTCGACGAGGGTTGCGAGTTCGGTTGCGGTGGAGTCGCTTCGGGCCACGGTTGCGCGGGCGACCGCGTCGAGGCCCCCGTGGTCGGCGGCGGTGTCCAGCGCCGTGCGGCCCCACTGCTGCGCGAGGTCGGCGGAGAACCGGTCGGCGGGGACGTAGACGGTGTGGACCGGCTGCCGGCTGCCGTCGTCGCCCGGATACCTCTCGGACAGGAGGGCGTCCGCCGGGGCGAGGGCTGCCTCGACCTCGGCCAGGAAGGCCGCACCGAGGCGGCCGGTCTGCACGCTCATGAGGAGTCCTCCGTCGATCAGATGGAAAAATAATTCCGCAGAGTGGACTTTACCTGATTCCATGCACGTCGTCAGGACGAGGTGAGGGTGGACCCCGATTGTGGTTTCACATCATGGAACGTAATCTTTCGCCGAACTGTGGAGGTGGGAATGGCGGGTAACTCGGGTGGTGTCCAGTCGGTCGAGCGGGCTTTCGAGCTCCTCGAACTCATCGGTCGCGCCGGTGGCGAGTGCTCCCTGAGTCATCTGTCGTCGGAGTCGCCGCTGCCGCCGCCGACCATCCACCGGTTGCTGCGCACGCTCGTGGGCATCGGGTACGTCCGGCAACTGCCGAACCGGTCATATGCGCTGGGCCCGCGGCTGATCCGCCTCGGCGAGGTGGCCAACCGGCAACTCGGCGCGGCCGCCGCACCGGTACTGGGCTCGCTCGTCGCCGAACTCAGTGAGACCGCGAGCCTCGCCGTGCTCGACGGCGACATGGTCATCTACGCGGCGCAGGTCCCCTCACCGCACAGCATGCGCACCAACAACGAGGTCGGGCGTCGGGTGACGATGCACAACACCGCGGTCGGCAAGGCGGTCCTCGCCGAGCTCGACGATGCCCGCATCCTCAAGCACGTCACCCAGGCCGGACTCACGCCCGCCACCGAGTGGAGCGTCACCTCGTTGTCCGGCGTCTTCGCGGCCGTCGAACAGGTGCGCGCGGAGGGTGTCGCCACCGACGAGCAGGAGTACGAGGTCGGGGTCTGCGGCATGGCCGTCGCCGTACCCGGTGCGCCGACGCCGATGGCGGTCGGCATCTCGGGCCCGGTCGCCCGGTTCGACGACGATCTGCGCGCGCGGGCGGTCGGCGCCCTGCGGGCGGCGGCGGACACCATCTCCGAGGCTCTCATCGGCGCGAAGGAGTCGTAGCCGACTCGCCATCGTGCGGCGGTGTCAGATGGTGAGCTTGGTCGGGGACGTGCGGTTGGCCGAGTCGCCGCTCGAGCCGTCGCCGATCTGACCGTCGTTGTTGAAGCCCCAGCACCAGACCGATCCCGACGCCATCGCGCATGACGTGCCGTTGCCGGTCGAGACCGAGGTGACGTCGGTCAGGCTGGCGACCTCGCGCGGGATCTTCACCGAGCCGCCGCTGGAACCGAGCTGGCTGCGGTCGTTGTCGCCCCAACACCAGGCCTTTCCGTCGGCGGCCGCGCAGGTGGTTCCCCAATCGGTGGAGATGGCCGACGCCTTGGCGATGGTGTTCACCTTGGTGGGCGTCTTGCGCGGTTCGGCCGTGCCGTTGCCGATCTGGCCGTAGGCATTGGCGCCCCAGCAGTACGCGTCCCCGCCGGCGATCGCGCAGGCCGTCTGGAAGTAGGTGCTGGTGTTGGTGGCCGGGTCGTTGTCGTCGTCGGGGGCCGACTCGTGGTAGCCGCCGAGGGTGATGTCGGTGACCTCGCCGAGCCCGCCGACCTTCACCGGCGCTGACCGTTCGGTGGTGCTGCCGTCACCGATCTGGCCGCTGTCGTTGTTGCCCCAGCAGAACGCCGACCCGTCGGACACGGCACAGGTGGTGCCGTAGGCGGTGGAGATGTCGGTGACGACACCGAGGCCCGGGACCTTGGTCGGGACCGAGACGGCGTCGGTGCCGCCGGTGCCCAGCTGGCCGTATTCGTTGTTGCCCCAACAGAAAGCGTCGGTGCCGGCGATCGCGCAGCTGGTGCCCCAGCCGGTGGTGATGGCCTTGACATCGGAGAGCGTGCCGACCTTGGTCGCGGTGTCGACGGTGTTGCCGTCGGAGCCGTTGCCGACCTCGCCGTAGTGGTTGTTGCCCCAGCACCACGCCTCGCCGGCGGCAACCGCGCACGTCGTGCCGACATACTTGTTCTCACCGGTCAGGTAGCCGCCGACGGAGACCGACGTCGCGTCGGTGACACCGCCGACCGTGGCCGGACGACTGTGCGGAGTGGTCGTCCCGTCGCCGAGCTGGCCGGTCGTGTTGTCGCCCCAGCAGTTCACGGTTTCGTTGACGATGGCGCAGCTGGTGCCGAAGTTGGTGCTCACCAAAGGCTGAGCGACGATTGCCTTTTCGGGATCGTCGGCGGTGCTGCTCAGGAGCACCAACCCGGCGATCGCGCCGATGACGACGACCAGCACGGCACCCAGGACGCCGGCGATGATCAGGCCGGTGCGCTTCTTCTTCGGTGTCCCCGATGCGCCCGGGTAACCGGTCGGCGCGTACGCCATCGCAGCTTGCGGCCGTGAACTGTGAAGTGGTTGGGGGCCAGAGATGCTCGCGGTCGCGCCGGGCCCCGAGGGGTGGTTCATCAGCGGCTGCGGGCCGGATGGTCCGGTCATCGTCGGTTGCGGAGGCGGGGTGTTCTGCCCGTAGGGCCGGCCGTACAACGGCTGCGGGGCCGACGGTGCGCCGGTGCTGCCGCCGACGAGCGTCGGCGGGGGAACCGATGCGGCCGCGATCGTGTTGCCCTTCGCTGACGGCGATGCGATCACCGACTCGAGGGCGGCGGCGAAGCTGCGGCAGTCGGGGTAGCGTGCCGCCGGGTCCTTGGCGAGGGCGCGCTGGAAGACGGGGTCGAGATGCGCGAGGTCGCCGCGCAACTGGCCGATGTGGGGGACCGGCCGCTGGATGTGACCGAGCATCACCGACGGCTCGGACTGGCCGACGAACGGTGGCTGTCCCGCGAGCAGTGCGTACGCGGTGCAGGCCAGCGAGTACTGGTCGGAACGTGCTGTGGCGTCGGCACCCTCGAGGGTCTCCGGTGCGGAGAACGCGACGGTCCCGATGAACGAGTGGGTGCCGGTCAGGTTGGCCGAGCCGGCGAGTTTCGCGATGCCGAAGTCGAGGACGAGGGCACGATCGATCACTCCAGAGCCGGGGTCGCGGGTGACGAGGATGTTGGCGGGCTTGATGTCCCGGTGCACCACCTGATGACGGTGTGCGTAGTCGAGGGCGTCGGCGACCTGGGTGACGACCGTCGAGACCTCGGCCGGCTTCAGTCGCTCCTCGGTGAGGTCCTTGCCGTCGACGTAGCTCATCGAGAACCACGGCGAACCGTCCTCGATGCCGTACTGGTGGATCGTGATGATGCTGCGGTGATCGAGTTTCGCGGTGGTCTTCGCCTCGTTGGTGAAGCGCTGGTTGAACCCGGGCTGGGCGCTGACGGCGGTCGAGATGACCTTCAACGCCTCACGCCGCTCGAGTTGCAGGTTCTCGACGAGATACACCTCGCCCATGCCGCCGGCGCCCAGCTGGGAGATGACGCGGTAACCGGCGATGTGGGTGCCCGGACTCAGTGGCACGGCGACACCTCTTTCTTACGGTGAGAAGCGAATACGGGAGAACTCGGACTCGTCGCGGTCGTACGCTGGGACGATACCGATGCGGCACCGGTCCGGGGCACCCGTCAATCGGATGACCGCCGAGTGGATGACGGCCATGTCTAGTACCCGATCCGGGTGGGCGTCAGCTTGTCGTCGGTGCTGCCGACACCGAGCTGACCGGTGGCGTTGAAACCCCAGCACCAGACGTCCGAGGACGCGAGTGCGCACGTCGTCCGGTCGCCCGTCGAGATCGCGGTTACATCGGACAATCCGTTGAGCCGCGTGGGATTCGGGCGGTCCTCCAGGGTGCCGTCCCCGACCGACCCCCAGGCGTTGGCGCCCCAGCAGTAGCCGACACCGCCCGCGATCGCGCAGGTGGTGTGCCCGGTTCCGGTGCTGATCGCGGTCACGTCGTCGACGCCGGAGACGAGTGTTGCGGTGGTGCGCGAGTCGTTGGTGCCGTCGCCGAGTTGTCCGAAAGCGTTGTCGCCCCAGCAATATGCGCTGCCGCCCGCGATGGCGCAGGTGGCCTGATCGCCCGCCGACACCGAGGTCGCGGCGTCGAGGTCGGCCACGCGGGTGGGCTCGGACCGGTTGTCGGTGGTGCCATCCCCGATCTGCCCGTTGTCGTTGAGTCCCCAGCAGTACGCGTCGCCGCCGGCGACCGCACACGCGAAGTTGACGCCGACACTGATCGAGGTCACGTCCTCGAGCCCGGCGACACGCACCGGACGGTACTGGTTGGCTGTCGAACCATCGCCCACCTGATCGAAATCGTTTGTGCCCCAACAATATGCAGACCCGGCTGCGATGGCGCACGTGGCCCAGTTGGCGGTCGAGATCGCGGTGACGTCGGCGAGGTCGGCCACCCGGGTCGGCTTCGGGCGGCTGGTCGTCGTGCCGTCGCCGAGTTGTCCGTAGTCGTTGTTGCCCCAGCAATAGGCGATGCCCTCGGCGACAGCGCAGGTGTTGGGCCCGCCGGTGCTGATCGAGGTGACGCCGGTGAGATCGGCGACGCGGGTGGGTGTCCAGCGGTTCGTCGTGGTGCCATCGCCGAGTTGTCCGGCCTGGTTGTCACCCCAGCACCAGGCGGCGCCATCGCGGATCGCACAGGTGGTACCGAGACCGGCACTGAGTTGCACCTCCTCGGCCGCGGCCGCCTGCGGACTCGAACCGCCGGTGCCGCCGCTGTGCTCGTCGCCACGCGTGAGGAGAACGACGGTCGCGGCCACCGCGAGCAGCGCGACGACCCCGATCGCGCCCGCGAGCAGCGGCCAACGGCGTCGTCCGCCCGGCGGTGCTGCCCGGGTGGGTGCGGAGTGGCCGGGTAGCGGGGGAGTGAAGCCCGGTGCGGAGAGTTGCTGCGTCTCCTGCGGCGGCCCCGGCCCATACCGAGGTGGTTGTGGTCCGGAATACGGGTGCTGCGCGGGCGGTGGCCGTGTCGTCGGACCGGCCCGCGGCGGGACGATCCGCGTCGCCGCGGCGTCGGTGCCGGTCGCGGCGAGCGCCCGCCGCAGATCGAGGGCGAAGTCGGTGCACGTGGGATAGCGGTCCAGCGGGCCGCGGGCCAGGGCGCGGTCGAAGACGGGGTCGAGCGCGGCGAGATCGGGCCGGTACCGGCTGATCCGCTCCGGCGGTGACGTCAGCTTCGCGACGATGTGCCGGGTCTGGGTGTCCGCCTCGTACGGCGTCGCGCCGGACAGCAGTTCGTAAGCGGTGCAGGCGAGCGCGTACTGATCCGACGCCGGGCCGGCCGGTTTGCCGTCGAGGATCTCCGGGGCGGCGTAGACCAGGGTGCCCACGAACGACGACGGCGCGGTCAGCGTGGTCGCGGTGGCGAGTTTCGCGATCCCGAAGTCGAGGACCACGACCCGGTCGAGGGCGTCGTCCATCGCCCGCCGGGTGACGAGGATGTTGCCCGGTTTGATGTCACGGTGCACGACACCGTGGGTGTGCGCGTAGTCGAGGGCGTCGGCGACGCGATCGACGATCGTGAGGATCTCGTCCGGCCGGAACGAGCCGCCCCGCAGATCCCTTCCGTCGAGGTAGGCCATGGTGAACCACGGATCGTCGTCGGTGACGCCGTAGTGAAAGATCGTGACGATGTTCGGGTGGTCGAGGGACGCCGCGGTCTGGGCCTCCCGGCTGAACCGGCGGACGAATTCCTCGTCGACGGTCTCGGCGACCGAGATGACCTTGAGTGCTTCGCGGCGTCGGAGTTGGGGGTTCTCCACCAGGTAGACCGTGCCCATACCGCCCGTGCCCAGGCGGCTGATCACGCGGTAGCCGGCGACCTCTTCTGGGTGGTGGGCCATCAGCGCCTCCTGGTGGCGTGACCTGTGATGCGACGACGATAGCCCCGGTCCGGCCGCCATGCCCCGGACACCGCACTTCTTTCATTCGAATGGCGTGGCACAATGCTCCCGTGGCAAACAACAGTGGTGACAAAGCCGGCAAGAAGCACTACGTCGACAACGGCTGGCCGAAGGACGAGGACGGCAACCATCCCGACCACGCGGTCTCCGAGCTCGCGACGCACATCTCGGGTGCGCTGTCCCCGTTCGGTGACACCGAGTTCCCGCTCCCGGTCGACGACCTGCCGTTCGTGCAGGCGAAGACGGTCGTCAACCGCTGACGCCGATGCCGACCACCGGAACTCCCAGCGGCGGGTCGGTCTCTCCGGAGGAAGGCGGCCGCCTGTCGCACATCGACGGCAGCGGCACGGCGCGCATGGTCGACGTCGGGCACAAGGCATCGACCAAGCGGCGTGCGATCGCCGGCGGCACCTTCCACACCACGGCCGAGGTGATCGGCCTCCTCAGTGAGTCGAAGCTGCCCAAAGGCGACGTCCTGGCGACCGCCCGCATCGCCGGGATCATGGCGGCCAAGCGCACCGACGAGCTGATCCCGCTGTGCCATCAGCTGGCGTTGTCGTCGGTCGAGGTCGACTTCACCATCGGCACCGACTCCATCGACGTGACCGCGACCGTAGCCACCTCCGGCCAGACGGGCGTCGAGATGGAGGCCCTCACCGCGGTCGCCGTCACCGGGTTGACGCTGCACGACATGGTCAAGGCCGTGGACAAGCGCGCCCGCATGGACGGCATCCGCCTGCTCGAGAAGACCGGCGGCAAATCCGGCGACTGGCTGCGGGACGCCCCGTCCGATGGCTGAGACCACCCCTCCCGACCCCGCGCGGCAACGCGTCGCCCAGATCGTCGTCGCGTCGACGCGGGCGAGCACCGGGGTCTACCCCGATCGCACCGGCCCGATCATCGAGGCCTGGCTCGTCGAGCAGGGTTTCTCCGTCGCCGAGCGCGATGTGGTGGCCGACGGTCCGCCGGTGGGCGCCGCGATCCGCGCCGCGGTCTACGCCGGCGTCGACCTCGTCCTCACCACCGGGGGAACGGGTCTGTCACCGACCGACCGCACCCCCGAGGAGACCCGGCCGCTGCTCGACGTCGAGATCCCCGGCCTCGCCGACGCCATCCGCGCGGCGGGACTGCCGAAGGTCCCGACGGCCGTGCTCTCGCGTGGCCTCGCCGGTATCGCCGGGACCACACTGGTGGTGAACCTTCCCGGCTCGACCGGCGGCGTGCGGGACGGCCTGGCCGTCCTCACCGGCGTCGTGCACCACGCCCTCGATCAGATCCGCGGCGGGGATCACTGATCGTCCCCCGATCACCGTGACAAGACAGGATTGACCAATGACCGTAGTCGTACACACCGCGGTGTCGGACCAGCCCATCGGGCTCGCCGACCACGAGGCGATGGTCGCCGACGCCTCGGACGGCAAGGCCGGTGCGATCGTCGGCTTCGTCGGGGCGGTCCGCGACCACGACGGCGGCCGGACCGTCGCCGAACTGGCCTACTCCGCCCATCCGACGGCGCCGAAGGTGCTCGCCGAGGTCGTCGAAGAGGTGTCGGCGGTCGAGGGTGTCCGCGCGGTCGCTGTCTCGCACCGCGTCGGCGACCTCGAGATCGGCGACGTCGCCTTCGTGGTCGCCGTGGCCGCCGACCACCGCCGCGCCGCCTTCGAGACCTGCGCCCGGCTCGTCGACGAGGTCAAGGCGCGTATCCCGGTGTGGAAGCACCAGTACTACGACGACGGCACCGAGGAGTGGATCAACTCGGCTTAACCGTCGAGGCTCGTCGCTGCGCTCCTCACACCTCAGGGAGCGAAGGGCCTAGGCCCCGGCACCACCGTCGACGGGCACGATCGCGCCCGTGACGAATGAGGAGCGGTCGCTGAGCAGGAACGCGGCGACCTCGGCGATCTCGCGCGGTTCGGCCATCCGGCCGAGGGGAGTGGACTCGCTGATCCATCGGGAGACTCCCGGGCTGGCCGCCTCCCACTCGTCGATCATCTCGGTGGCGGTGCCACCGGGTGTGAGCCCGTTGACGCGGATGCCGTCGCGTGCCCAGCTGACGGCCGCGGTCTCGGTGATGCTGTTCAGTGCGCGCTTCATCGCGCCGTAGGCGGGAAGGTCGGGGTTGGCGCGTCGCGAGCCGATGCTCGAGGTGTTCACGATCGCGCCGCCGCCATTGCGCCGCATCAGCTCGGCTTCGGCATTCATCGCGATCCAGTGCGCTCGGAAGTTCACCGCGAACTGCCGGTCGATGTCGGCGGCCGTGGTGTCCTGCAGCGGACCGGGTGCCTCCTGGACGACGGCGCCGTTGTTGAACGCGCCGTCGAGGCGGCCGTGCAGCTCCTCGGCACGCGCGATCGCGGCGTGGACACCGGCATCGTCGGCCAGGTCGAGGGCCACCGCGTCGGCGGTGCCGCCGGTCGACCGGATGTCGTCGACGATCCGCTCGAGGGCATCGATGCCGCGCGCGCCGAGCACCACCGAGGCGCCCTCGTGGGCGAACAGATGGGCCGCGGCGGCGCCGATTCCGCGGCTGGCGCCGCTGATGAAGATGACCTTGCCGGTGAGCAGGCCGATGGACGGGGTGGACCGGATTTCGGTGTTCTGGTTCATGGAATTCAGCGTGGCCGCGACGGGCGAGCTCATTCAGGCACAGGCAGTACTACTCTCCGCCGGCCGATCGGACGCACACTCGAGGTATGGACAAGCACGGGCTCGCCTCTTTCCTGCGGAGTCGACGTGAGCGTTTGCAGCCGGAGGACGTCGGTCTGCCGGCCGGCACCCGGCGTGGAACCCCTGGTCTGAGACGGGAGGAGGTCGCGGTGCTCGCACACATCTCGACCGAGTACTACGTGCGGCTCGAGCAGGGCCGCGCGCCCCGGCCGTCCGCGGAGGTCCTCGTCGGCATCGCCGGAGCGCTGCTGCTCACCGATGAAGAGTCCGACCATCTGCACATGCTCGCCGGAACGGCACCACTGCGAAACTCCCTCCACCGGCGGGACGTGCGGCCGAGCATCGTCGCCCTCCTGAACCGCATGCCGCAGACCGCGGGTTTCGTGATGTCGGCGATCTTCGAGGTGCTCGCGTGGAACGATCTGGCGGCGGCGCTTCTGGAGGACTTCGGCGAACTCGGCCCGGCCGATCGCAACCTCGCGCGCCGCGCGTTCCTCACCGACGACGCCGCGCCGCTGTACGGTATCTCCGACGGCGCGGAGTTCCGCCACCACGTCGTCGCGAGGTTGCAGCTGGCGGCGACCCGCTATCCCTCGGACCCGGCGGTCGTCGGTCTCGTCGAGGACCTCCGGGAAGGCAGCGCACAGTTCGCCCGGCTGTGGGACCAGCACGACGTCGCTGCCGCACCGACGCTCCGGAAAACCCTGCGGCATCCGGTCGTCGGAGAGATCACGGTCGACTGCGATTCGCTGGAACTCGCCGAGCGGGATCAGCATCTGGTGCTCTACAGCGCGCCGGCGGGTTCGGCAGACGCCGAAGCGCTCGCCCTATTGCAGGTCCTGGGTTCCGACGCCGCCGGGCTGTCGGAGGCCACCTGAGAATTGGAAAAGGGCCCCGCACGGATCAGTCATCGTGCGGGGCCCTTCGTCTGGGTCCCTCTGTGCGCTGCGGATTGTGTCCGAGCTGCTACAGGTTAGGGCTGCTACTCGTCAGGGGTTGGGCAGCAGGTGCTTGTTGTCGTTGAACAGCTTGATCTGATCGGGGCTCAGCGAGACACCGCTGTTCTTGGCCGCGTTCCAGAGGTTCTCGACCTCGGGGCTCACACCGGCGTCGGTGAGAACCGAGGTGACCTGCTTGGCGACGTCGTCGGTGGTCTTGGCATCAGGAGCCTTGACGAGGCTGAAGCTGCCGTTGCCGTCCTGGAGCTTCTTCACGATCGGAGCCGGAACATCGCTCGGCGCGGTGCGCGGGGTGTGGCCCGACAGGCCGACGCCACAGGTGGGCCATGCGCCCTTGCCCTGCGAGGCGAGCACGCGCTCGGCGACGACGATCTGCTCCTCGCGGGTGGCCTGCTCGGCGGTCGGGGCGAACTCGCCGCCGCCGTGTCCGCTCCAGGTGCTCGGCGAGAACTGCAGGCCGCCGTGGTAGCCGTTGCCGGTGTTGATGGCCCAGTTACCGCCGGACTCGCACTGGGCGACCTGGTTCCATTCGGCATCGGTTGCGGCGTTCGCGGTACCGGTGCCCAGGAGGGCGGCTCCGCCACCGAGAACGGCGCCGGTGAGGGCGACCTTGGTGAAGGTCTTGGTGGTCGAGCTGGTCGTCTGCTTGCGATGACGTCCGGACATAGATCGATTCCTCTCTCCACGCGCCTACGAAGTCAGCTGTCGGGTTCGAGCGAGAGGTTGCTCGGCCCCAGTGCGTCACCGAGATTGTTAATCACGGTTCTGCGCCTGGGACTTAACCCCGAGGACACCTGGTGTGGTGCCCGGTCTCAGGGGATGAGGTTGGGTCCCCCGTCCTCGCTCCTAGATTTCGTGCGGTCGTACCCTCCGGCGGAGCGAGGCTCGGCGCGGCCGGCGGGACGTATGTTCTGTTTCCTTACCGTGACCTTCGAGAAGGTCGCTTCGTACAGTACGTCGTTCGATCGGCCGATTCACCTGCTTGTACGCAACTTATTTTTTGCTCAGAACCTGGTCTCGCGACCAACTTTCGGCGTCACCGCAGTTCATCGGGCCGGATGCGCTCCCGTGGCCATCTCGTTACCGCTCCGTTATGTGACTAAGGTCACAAGGCGGTTGTGGTGTCAGCCACCTGCGAACGGGGGAAGGACGTCGAGTGTCGAGCAGGTGCCGAGCGGGAGTGAACGGTCAGTGAAGGCGATCTCGTCGCGGAGATAAGAGCAGCGCTCCAGCACCTTTGCGAGTTCGGCGTTGCCGGCGGACAGCGTCGACTCGAGGTCGCCGAGGGTGGTCGCGGGGTCGATGTCGACGACACGCGAGTCGGTACCGGCGGCTGCCCGGGCAGCGGCGAAGAAGCGGACGGTGAGGTTCATCGGGGCCGAGCCTATCCGCCGATGGCGGACATCGGCCGCGTCGGCTGGACGAAGCCGGCCGCGTTCACCTCGTGTCCGGGAGCCTTCTGCCACATGTCGGAGCGCCACAGGGCGGCGACGGCGGCGTCGACCTCGTCGTCGGGCAGCGTGCGCAGCACGGCACGCAGATCGGTCTCCGACGAGGCGAACAGGCAGTTGCGCAGCGACCCGTCTGCGGTGAGTCGGGTGCGGTCGCAGTCGCTGCAGAACGGACGGGTCACCGAGGCGATCACCCCGACCTTGGCCGGGCCCCGCGAGGTCCGATGACCGTCGACGATCCAGGTGGCCGCCGGGGCGCTGCCGCGCGGCGCCGGATCGGGCAGCAGGTCGAACCTTGTGCGCAGCGTCGCGAGGATCTCGTCGGCGGTCACCATCCGGTTTCGCTGCCAGGCGTGGTCGGCGTCGAGGGGCATCTGTTCGATGATGCGCAGCTCGTAGCCGTGTTCCAGGCAGTAGGCGAGCAGATCGGGGATCGCGTCGAGGTCGGCACGGTCGGGTATCACGGCGTTGACCTTGACCGGGTCGAGACCCGCGCGCTTGGCGGCGGCGAGACCGGCCAGCACGTCGTCGAGCCGGTCGCGGCGGGTGATCTCGGCGAATCGTTCGCGGTCGACGGTGTCGAGCGAGATGTTGATGCGGCTGAGCCCGGCGGCGACCAGTCCGTCGATCCGCCGCGTGAGGCCCAGCCCGTTGGTGGTCATCGCGATCTCGGGACGCTGGGGCAGCGCCGACACTGCGCCGATGACCTGCTCGAGGTCGCGACGCAGCAGGGGCTCACCGCCGGTGAAGCGGATGCGTTCGATCCCCAGGTCCCGGACTGCGACCGTGAGCACGCGGATCAGCTCGTCGGCGCTGAGCACCGCGTCGTTCGGCATCCAGTCGAGTCCATCGGCCGGCATGCAGTAGGTACAGCGCAGATTGCACCGGTCGGTCACCGAGACCCGCAGGTCCTTCGCCACCCGCCCGAACGTGTCGCGCAGGGGCCCCTGCGTGGGCACGTCGGATGGGGCCCCGGCCGTCATCGACCGTGGCGTGGGGATTCCGAGTCCGACCGTGCTCATGCTGTCCTGCAGATCACGTCGCGTTCGGGTCCTTGCGGGCCTCGAGCGCACGGAAGGTGCTGGCGTGGAACACCAGCGGCTCGACCTCGGGGTCGGCGCGCAGGGTGTCGATCTCCAGCAGCACGACGGTGTGGTCACCGGCCTGGATCTCGTTGTGGATGGTGCACGACAGATGGGCAGCGGCGTCGGGGACGAAAACCGCCCCGGCATCGGTACGCAGCGGCGTGATGCCGTCGAACCGGCGCTCCGACGGCCCGGCGAGCTGCTTGCAGACATCGGTCTGGTCGCCGGCGAAGACGCTCACGCCGATGGCCGGTGCGGTACGGATCTGCGGCCACGTCGTCGACGTGTTCTGTACGCACACCGACACCAGTGGTGGGTCGAGGGAGACGGTGGTGAAGGAGCTCGCCGCCATTCCGATCAGCGTGGTCGAATCTCCCTCGCCCTGAAGGCAACACACCGCGACGACGCCGCTGGGGAAGCAGCTGAACGCTGCCCGGAGGGCCTTGGCGTCGGAGACGGGGGCAAGTTCTGGGGTGGTGTCGATGGTCGCGGTCACGGTCCTCACCTGGCTCGGCGTCCGGCACGGAGTGCGTACACCAGGCCGAGGAGAAAACCCAGGGGTGCGCACATGGTCAACAGGTAGACGAAGGTCGGTGCGGTCTCGCCGTCGGTGACGAGCGGGGTCACGAACAGGGCCACGAGGGCGATGATTCCGATCGCGAAGATCACCATGGCTGCCTGCAGCAACCGCGGGGACGTCGTCTTCTGCATGCCGTCCACGGTAATGCACACTCCGGGAGTGCGGCGCCGCGCGAGGGGCTGACCGGTAGGGCAGAGGTAATGGTGTGACCGCGGGGTGGGGTGTTGGCTACCATGGGGCGCAGCAGGCGCCTTGCATCCGTCTGGGCCCATACGGACTTTCCGCCGTGGGTCGTGTGATGGGTGACGGCGTCTTTTGTTGTGACAGGCAGATCCGCAAGAGATCTACGACGTACAGATGAGGGTGAGCACAGTGCCGACCGGCAAGGTGAAGTGGTACGACGCGGACAAGGGCTTCGGCTTCCTCGCTCAGGAGAGCGGTGAGGACGTCTACGTCCGTTCGTCCGCCCTGCCCGACGGGGTGGAGGCCCTCAAGCCGGGGCAGCGCGTGGAGTTCGGCATGGCTGCCGGTCGCCGCGGGCCGCAGGCACTGAGCGTGAAGGTTCTCGATCCTGCGCCGAGCGTGTCGAAGAACGTGCGCGAGGCCGCCCGCAAGGACACCAAGCGACACACCCCCGACGAGCTGCACGGCATGGTCGCAGATCTGATCACCCTGCTCGAGGGCAAGGTGCAGCCGGATCTGCGCAAGGGGCGCTACCCCGACCGCAAGACCGCGCAGCGCATCTCCGAGGTCGTCCGCGCGGTCGCTCGCGAACTCGAGAGCTGAGTGCCGTTCGTCGAGCACTGAGCCCGATGTCGCGCGTCAGCCGAGGTATTGCAGGAAGTTCTCCGGCGCGGTCTGCGCTGCCAGCACGCCGCGCGGGATGATCTCGTCGTTCGGCGTCAGCCGGGCCGACGCCGGGTAGACGGTGACGCCCAGCAGGACGTATTCGGGTGCCGTCTTCAGCGTGACCGTGTAGGTCTCACCCGACGCCTGGGGCTGCTCGTCCTCGACGAGCCCCTTCGGTGTCCAGTAGACGGCCGCGAGGTTCCATGGGCCCTTCGCGATGTCGCCGGAGACCGACAGCATCACCGTGTCGCCGACCGCCACCGGAACCCGGGGTGCCTCGCGCTGCGACGTGCCGAGCGGCGGGTCGCATTCGTCGAGCATCAGGTCGCACCACCGCACCGGCTCGACGGTGTAGAGGTTCTTGCCGACGGCGATGTGGACGTACGGCCGGTCGTCGTGCGTGGAGTTGCGGGTCAGCAGGAACACCGAGACGCCGACGACCGCGACGAACGCCACCACGACGATCGCGATGATCGAAAGAGCTTTCTTCTCACCACTGCTGATCACGGTCGGCGATGTCCTGTCTGGTCGGGGGCGGGGCGGTCACCGGGTGTCCGGTCACCGGAGTTCGGGAACGGTGCTGTCGACGGCATCCGCGTGGTCGTCGGCCGCTGGGTATGCGCCCGGGTCGGTGCCGATCCCGGGCCGGTCCGGCGTGCATCGTCCGAGCCGGCGGCCCGGAAGGCGACGGTCGGTGCGGCGTGGTCGGGGCGCCGACCGCCCAGGCCCGGCACCAGCGACGACCCGCGGGTCGTCATCACGGTCTGGACCAGGCCCAGCCCGAGCAGCACGGCGACGACGGTGAAGCCGATCCACAGGGTCGGGGGCAGCAGCACACCGAGCGAGGCGCCGAAGACCCACGACAGCTGCAGGACCGTCTCCGAACGACCGAAGGCCGAGGCGCGCGATTCGTCGGGCAGATCGTCCTGGATCGACGAGTCGAGGCACACCTTGCCGATCGCGCTGGTGCCCGACGCGACCAGGGCGGCGACCGCTGCGAAGAGGATGTTGCCGAAGATCGCCGCGAGGACCGCGACGGCGAAGCAGGCCGCGGTGGCCCAGACGATGATGCCGGGCGGGTTCTTCAGCTCCAGCCGGGTGCCGACGCCGTTGCCGATCATGTTGCCGATACCGGCCGCGGCACCGACCGCGCCGAGCAGCAGCAGCTGCGTCCAGTCCGACGCGTCGCCCTGCTGCGCCTTGGCATAGAAGGCCACGAACAGCGTCAGGAAGCCGGTGAGGATGCGGATGGTGCCGTTGCCCCACAGGCCGGCCACGACCGTGCGGCCGAGCGGCTGACGCATCTTGGCGGCGAGCATCTTGGCGCCCTCGCGGGCACTGGTCGGTTCGTGTTCGGGCGCGCTCGATCGGGCGGGCTCGCCGTGGTAGGTCAGGGTCGTGGGGATCTCGCCCTCGGTCGACTCGACCCACGACGGGATGCGCATACACAGGTAGGCGCCGGCCGCGGCGACGATCGCCAGCCACACCATGGCTCCCGGCAGGTGCAGCGGCAGCAGCTTGCCGAGCAGCATCTCGATCAGCGCGGCCACCGCGCCGCCGACGATCGTGCCGCCGATCAGACCGAAGGTGGTCAGGCGGGAGTTCACCCGCGGCAGGTCGATGGTCGGGGGCACCACACGCGGCGTGACCGCCGATTTGAGCACGCCGAAGGACTTCGACAGCACCAGCAGGCCCAAGGCGCAGGGATAGAGCACCCACGGGTCGTACTCGAGTTGTTGCGTGGCGTCGTTCCATTGGACGTTCGCCATGATCAGCAGCGCCAGGATGACACGCAGACCGAAGGTCGCGGCCATCGCGATACGACGACCGCGCTGGAGCCGGTCGAGGAGTGGGCCGATCAGGGGAGCGATGAGTGCGAACGGCGCGATCGTCAGCGCCAGGTACAGCGCGACATTGGTCTTGGATTCACCCGTCGCGGCCGCGAAGAACAGGGTGTTGGCCAGCGCGACGGCCATCGCGGCGTCGGCGGCGAAGTTCGCGATCACCGGCAGGGTGAGCGCGGTGAGGCCGGACTGGTCGGCGCCGTCGGCGGTCGCGGCCCGGTGGATCTTGCCGATGCCCTTGCCCGTCAGCTCCCGGCTGCGCATCGCGGCGACACGCATCACGGTGAGCTTCTTGGGCGTTCGCGGCCCGTGATCGGCCGGCATCGCGCGGGTCGCCGACTCGTCGTACTGCGGTTGCCCGCGGTCGTCGAGCGGCGGCAGATGGGGATTGTGGGTGGGCGGGGGCAGGTAGGCGTTGCGGCCGGGACCCGGCCCGGGCGGCGGTCCCCAGCCCGGTGCGGGCCGACGGCCGCGCATCTGACGGGTCTCGTCGGCCGGGTAGTTGGCCGACCCGGGGTGCTGCGCGGCGCGCCGGCCGCGATCGTCTGTCGGCGGGCGAGGATGTTGGCTCGCCGGACCCCTGGGGGCCCCGCGCCCATCGTCGTGTCGGGAACTCCGTGGGATCACGTCCACGATTGTTCCTCATCTCGGGCCGGTGCCGCTTGAACCGGGTCGTTGTGTGGCACACGTCGGCGATATTGCACACTGGATGCGTGACTGACGTAAGTGAGGGCGGACGACTGCTGGCGGCCGTCGACATCGCACGAGCCGCGCTGGTCGACGAAGGACAGCAGCCTGGTGCGCATCGGCGCAGCGTTGCCGAGGGCGAGTGGGCCGCTGCACATTACTTCGACGCCGAGCTCGCAGGCTATCGCGGATGGCAGTGGTGCGTCGTGCTGGCCGGTGCCCCGGGCAGCGACGAGATCACCCTCAGTGAGGTCGTGCTGCTGCCGGGCGAGGGCTCGCTGCTCGCCCCGCCGTGGGTGCCTTGGGCCGAGCGTGTCGCCTCCGGCGACCTCGCGCCCGGCGATCTGCTGGCCGCCGAGCCCGACGATCCGCGTCTGGTGCCCAACCAAATCGACACCGGCGACGAGTTCCGCTTCGACTCCGAGTCCGAGGACCCTGACGATATCGGACAGATCGCCGGCGAGATCGGCCTCGGCCGCCGTCGACTGCTGAGCTACGACGGTCGCGCCGACGCCGCGCAGCGCTGGTACGACGGCGACTTCGGGCCGTCGTCGGAGATGGCTCAGGCAGCCCCGTTCACCTGTTGGACCTGTGGTTTCTATGTGCCCCTCGCGGGTGCGCTGCGCGCCGGATTCGGTGTCTGCGCGAACGAATACGCGGCCGACGGCCGGGTGGTCTCCGCCGAGTACGGCTGCGGTGCACACTCGGACGTCCAGGCGCCCAAGGGTGAGGGTTCACCCGCCTACGATGCCTACGACGACGGCGCCGTAGAGGTCATCTCGGTCACCCGGGACGCCGAACCGGCCCGCTCCTGAACGACACCTCACCGCCGATGAGCGCCGATCCGTTCGGCCCAGACCCGTTTGACACCGCCGCACTGCGGTCGTCGACGCTCGACGCCTGGGTGGCCTCGCCGACGCGTCTCGCCGAGGATGCCGCCGCCGAGTCGGACCTGGTGACGGTCGGGTACCGCGACCGGCTGCTCACCGAACTCGCCGCCAATGCCGCCGACGCCGCAGCTGCGGCGGGGATCGCGGGGGAGCTCGCCGTCTGGGTTGACGGTGACGAGCTACATGTCGCGAACACCGGTGAGCCACTGAGCGTCGAGGGTGTTCGCTCGCTGGCGGCGCTGCGTGTGTCGGCGAAGGCGACCACCGACGGCCAGATCGGACGATTCGGCGTCGGGTTCACCGCCACCGCGACAGTCGCCGACCGCGTCGAGATCCGTTCGCGCACCGGGTCGGTCGTCTTCGACCGCGCCGCCACTGTGGAAGCCGTTCGAGATGCCGGTCTCTCGGGTGACACCGTTCCGGTCCTGCGACTCGTGTGGCCGTCGGAGGTCGGGCCCGCAGACGGATTCGACACCGAGGTGGTCCTGAGTCTTCGGGAGCCGGCGGGTCCGCTGATCGAGGCGATGCTCGAGCAGGCACCCGACCTCGTCGTGGAACTCGCCGCGCTGCAACGGATCACCGTCGACGGTGTGGAGGTCTCGGTCGAGCGGTCCGCCGGCCCCGCGGTCGAGGACGACCAGGCCTCGTCCGCGATCGTCACCGTGTCCGTGGACGCTGCCGGCTCGGCATCGACTCGGCGCTGGCTGGAGGTGACGCGCGGCGGGACACGCTGGCTCGTCGACGCCGACGGTGGTCGCGCACCCGAGCGCGACGTGCTGCGCGCACCCACGCCCACCGACATCGAACTGAGCCTGCCGTGCCGGTGCATCACCGACCTCGCGCTCACCCCGGACCGCCGGCACCTCCATCCGGGCGCCGAGATCGGCGATGCCGCAACTGGTTACGTGGACCTGCTGCTCCTGGTCGACCCGGTTCGTCGGTTACAGCTCGTACCGGAGCTGCACCTCGCGCGAAATCGTGACGATGCCAGGCTGATCGAGGCCGTGCGCGGGCAACTCCGCGACATCGCGTGGCTGCCGGGTGCGGACGGCGAGCCGTTGCTGCCTTCGCGGGCAGTCGTCCTCATCGGGTTGACCGATCGCCTGGCCGAGATGTTGTCCGAACACTTCGCCGATCTCGTCCACCCCGACATATCTCTCGCCCAACATCTGCCGACACTGGGGCGGCTGGGGGTCGAGGAACTCGGGCTGGCGGGGCTGGTGGAGCGACTCGGCGGGCTGCACCACGAGCCGTCGTGGTGGCACGACCTGTACGAGGCGCTCGCGCCGCTCGTGTCGACGGGACGCGAGGTCGAGGAACTGGGCGCGCTGCCGATCCCGCGGTCCGACGGGCGGATGTCGGTCGGGGTGCGTGGCCTGTTCGTGAGTGATCGCATCGCCACGCCGATGCGCTGGATTCCCACCGTCCATCCCGATGCCCGTCATTCGCTCCTGGAACGTCTCGGCGTGCAGGAACTCTCGGTCACCGACGCGCTGGCAGACCCGGCGCTGCGCGTGCTGATCGAGGACATCGACCTCGACGGTGCTGTGGGCGATGACTTGGCCGGCGACGACGGGTTGGCCGCCGAGATCTGTGCGGTCCTGCGCGCCGATCCGGATGCGGCCGTGCCGCCGTGGCTGACCACCCTTCCGCTGCTGGACACCGACGGCGAGCTCCGCCCCGCCGACGAACTCCTGCTGCCCGACAGCCCGCTGCTGTCCGTCCTCGTCGACGACCATCCGTTCGGTGTCGTGGACGCGGAGGTTGTGTCCGAGTGTGGCGCAGACGAGTTGCGGCGTCTCGGTGTCGGGTGGGGCTTCCTCACGGTCGTCGACGAACTGCCGGTCGGACCCGACCACGACCTCCCCGACGAGGAGGACTGGTGGGACACCCTGCCCGACGCCCCCGAAAGACTCACGGCGGTCCGCGATCTCGACCTGATCGATGACCGGTCCTGGCCCGAGGCGCTGACCATGATGGCGACCGACGAGGCCATCGCACCGTTGCTCGCCGACCGCGACGGGTACACCGCCTGGTGGTTGCGACGGCACGCCGAGGTCGACGGGTTGCTGCTGGGGGAGTACCGCGCACCGTCGGACGAGATCCTCGCCGGGATCATCGACCCGCTCGACCATCCGCACGCCGACGCACTGGTAGGAGCGCTCGCCCGTCTGGAACCCGACACTGCCGACGACGCCGCGCTGCTGCTGACCCGCCTCGGTGATCCCGACCGTGACATCACCGCGGGCGCTGCGGTGATGGTGCACGCCGCCGTTGTCGCCGCCTGCCGTCGAGGTGTCATCGATCCGGCGGATGTCGAGGTCCCCGAACGGGTCCGGACGATCGCCGGTACCGTCACCGAGAACGCGGTGGTCGTCGACCAGGCGTGGTTCCTGCAGGCTCTGTCAGATGGGGAGACAGTTCTCGCCGGACCGACGGTCACCGCGACCGACGCCGAGACCCTCGCGACACTGCTCGACCTGTCACTGGCGTCCGAGGAGTACACCGCAACCGTCCGCGACCCCGGTGATGCCGCGACCTGGGCCCACCCCGAAGCGGTGCGGTTCGGCGCCGAACGCGGGGTCGAGGTACCGCGCGGGCAGGTGCGGTTGCACGACGAGTTGTGGATCACTCTGCGGGACGGCGACTCTCATCGCGAGGTCCGAGTGCGCTCGTGGATCGAGGACGGGGTCACGCACCTCGAACGCCGCGCGCACTCCGTGTCCTGAGTCCGGGTCGAAGTCGCGCGAGTTGGCCAAAGTGTGCCACGACCACTTGCTCCCTGAGGTGCGAGGAGCGTTAGCGACAAGCCACGAAGGGCTGGCGACTTTGCAACGCTCCGCACCAACCGCGGGCATTCGCTTCCAGAGAAGTCTGATTCACGCGAGAACTCGTCCCCCTGAGCATTTGCCGAGGGCAATGTGCCCTCGAACCACACTGAGGGGGACGACTTTTCGTGTCGGTTCGGGAGATCATCTCACCAGGCCTTCGTGGCTCGTCGCTTGCGCTCCTCACACCTCAGGCAGCGGCCCTGGGGGGCGTCACCTCAGGCGGCGGCGATGAGGGAGCGCCTGTCGCCTCAGGCGGCGGACTTGGGGAGCGCGCCCGTCACCTCAGGCGGCGGCCATGGGGAGCGCGCCCGTCACGACAGGCGGGACAGATCAGGACGCGTCTGCTGGTAGGTCGCAGTGGCGGGAAACCTACCCCGCGTCGATTCCCGCGGTGAGGATGCTCGCGAGTTGGCGGTATGCGGCGGCGTCGTCGAGTCCGGTGGCGGCCCAGACCTCGCGTCGTTGGATGCGGCTCATCATCGATGCGGCGAGGTCGGCGGCGAAGGCGGCGTCGACGTTGCGGAAGTCCCCGGCGGCGACGCCGTCGGCGATCAGCTTCTGAACCCGGGTGGCGGCCGCGGCGGTGTTGAGTTCGTAGAGCGAGCGGGTGGGGGTGAAGGCGTCGAGGTCGCGCATGAACGCTTCCGACGCCGGCGACAGCGCCTCGCCGACGGCGACCAGGTAGGCGATGACCCGGTCACGGGGAGTCTCCGATGCCTCGACCCTCGCCTCGACCTGCTCGGTGGCGGTGCGGAAGAAGTGGGTGACCGTGGCGGTGACCAGCTGTTCCTTGCTCGCCGCCAGGGTGTAGAGCGTTGACTTGGAGCAACGCAGCTCGGCGGCGAGATCGGCGATCGACAGGTGGGCGAAGCCGTCGCGCAGGATCAGTTCGAGCAGGGCGTCGAACAGGGCGGCACGACGCCGCGTCGCGAACCCCTCGCGTGCCATAGGACTCCTCACCGATCACGTCAGCTGTACTGACCGCTGCCGAAATAGTACTGTGCAGAGGACTTGAGTACTAGTTCAGTTACCTGAGCTCTTCTACCTGGAGGTTCCGATGCCGGTCGACCGCTTGCTCCCCAACGACGAGGCTCGCGACCTGATCGCGCTGGTCCGCGACATCGCCGACAAGCGGATGGCGCCGATCGCCAGCGAGTACGAGAAGGAGCGGAAGTACCCGGAGGGCCTGTTCGCCGAACTCGGCGAGGCCGGCCTGCTCGGCCTGCCGTACCCGACCGAGTGGGACGGCGGCGGGCAGCCGTACGAGGTCTACCTGCAGGTGCTCGAAGAGCTCGGCGCACGGTGGGCTTCGGTCGCGGTGGCCGTCAGCGTTCACGGCCTCGCCTGCCACCCGCTGTTCAACTTCGGTACCGAGGAGCAAAAGCAGCGCTGGCTCCCAGACCTGTTGAACGGCAAGCTGATCGGTGCGTACAGCCTGAGCGAACCGCAGGCCGGGTCCGACGCCGCGGCGCTCGCGTGCCGCGCGACCCCGACCGAGGGCGGTTACACCATGACCGGCTCCAAGGCGTGGATCACCCACGGCGGCATCGCCGATGTCTACAACGTCTTCGCGCGTACCGGCGAGGGCTCGAAGGGCATCTCCTGCCTGTTCGTGCCCCGCGACACCGAGGGTCTGACATTCGGCAAGCCCGAGGACAAGATGGGTCTGCATGCGGTCCCGACCACCGGCGCGTCGTACGACAACGCCTTCATCGACGAGGGTCGCCGCCTCGGCGCCGAGGGTCAGGGTCTGCAGATCGCTTTCTCCGCACTGGATTCCGGACGCCTCGGCATCGCCGCGGTCGCGACCGGTCTGGCGCAGGCCGCTCTCGACGCGGCCGTCGACTACGCCCAGGAGCGAGCCGCGTTCGGCCGCAAGATCATCGACCACCAGGGCCTGTCGTTCGTGCTCGCCGACATGGCTGCTGCCGTCGACTCGGCACGTGCCACCTACCTCGACGCGGCGCGTCGTCGTGATGCGGGCATGGAGTACTCGCGGGCCGCGGCGACCGCGAAGCTCGTCGCGACCGACGCGGCCATGAAGGTCACCACCGACGCGGTGCAGGTCTTCGGCGGCTACGGCTACACCCGCGACTTCCCGGTCGAGCGCTACATGCGCGAGGCCAAGATCACGCAGATCTTCGAGGGGACCAACCAGATCCAGCGTCTCGTGATCGGGCGCGCGCTCGCGAAGTGACGTCTCGGCGGAACCCGGGCCCGCTGCAGAATCGCGACCTCCGCTCAGAAGCGCGGTTTCCGGCCTGCGCTCCTGAGACGAGGTGGTGATCCTGCGGGCGGCTGGGACCTCCCGGAAAGCACGCGTTCATCGGTTCAGGTAGTAGAACGCGCGGCCGTCGAGCCGGCGGAAGCGCGGTCCGCCGAGCTTGATGAGCAGCTTGAGAATTCCGGGCAGGCGGGCGAAGACGACTGCGCGTTCGGCGTCGGAGAGCCCCTTGACCATCATCGGGCTCATCTTCAGCATTTCACCGAGACCTGACTGCTTGGCCATCTTGGCCTCGAAGTCCTCCCAGTCGTGTATGGTCATGCGACGCTGCACGATGGCGACGGCCTCGGTCTCCTCATGGGCGAGGTGATCGCCGAGGATCGGCTGGGCCCGGACGAGGGCGTCGGTCAGTTCGGCGCGGGTCTGCTCGTTCGGGTGGGCGGCCATCGCGGTGAAGCCGGCGGTGCACTCCTCGAGGATCGGGTCGATCAGATCATGCTCGGCGTCCATCGCCTCGAGCACTCGCTTCTCGGTCTCGTCGCAGCGTTCTTCGAGCAGCGGCCACAGTTCCAGGTCCTCCCCGTTGTGGTGGTGGTGCAGGGCCGTGGCGAACATCGTCCACCGGTCGGCCAGAGCGCGCCAGGTACCGGGGTCCTCGAGCTTGGTGCGCGGGACGGCTGCGGCGAAGTCGGCGAGGTCGCGCCGGAACGCGTGATGGAGGACGTACATCATGAACGGGTCGAGCGGGCCCTCGGGCGCGGCGGCCTGACCGGGGAGGCGGAGCTGGATCGGGAACGCGGTGGCGGCGGGATGGGTCGTCATCGGGTGGGTCCTCATCTTCAAGGTCGGGGTTGGGCTGTCGACGACCACTGTCGGTCTGACCTCTTGCAGCGGACTTGAGGACGGCTTGCGCATCGGATTGTTGCAGGTCACCGCGGGTCCGGTGTCGGTCGGACAAATGGCTGTGAGCGCCCGGATAGGGTGGCCGACAAGTGGGACCGGTGGCGGCGGACGGCGCGACCGCGGTGGAGAAAGGCCGGCAACGGATGTTCATTTCGCCGACGACGCTCGACGAGAACGTGTGGGACTGGGTCGTCCGGAATCGGTCCGAGCCGTGGATCACGGTCGCCCAGGTGGTCACCACCTTCGGCAACACCCTGGTGATCACCGCCCTGACCGTCCTGGCCGTGGTCGGCCTGGCCTACGCCGGACGCCGCGTCGACGCCGTGTACGTCGCCCTCGGCACGATCCTGGGATACGTGCTGATGCAGAGCCTCAAGTTCGGGTTCGCGCGTAACCGCCCGCCCATCGAGGACCGGCTGCTGAACATCGACTCGTTCTCGTACCCGTCGGGGCACGCGATGATGACGATGGTCGTCTTCGGTCTGTTCGCGGTCGTCGCCTACCGCTGCTCCGCGTGGGTGCGCGACCACCGATGGATTCTGCTGCTCGCACCGCTGATGTCGATCCTGGTGGGACTCACCCGTATTCAGCTCGCGGTGCACTGGACGACGGATGTGGTGTCCGGCTGGATATTCGGTGTGCTGTGGGTCGCGCTCTGCACATGGGTGTTGGTGCGCTACGAAACGCGGAGGCGTGCAGACGTTCCAGCCGCCGACGCGGGCTGACCCGGGGATTCGTCCGCGCGGGGGATAGTCCGACGAGCGCGAACTGGGCTTGACTGGGGTATGTCACATCCGGGGCCACCGTCTGATGGAAATCACGACCCGCGGCCCGATGAGTCACCCACGACCATCCAGCCGGCTCGTCCCACAGTCGTGCCCGGGGTGTCGCTGAACAAGCGTCCTCCCGGGGTTTCGCTCGACAAGAGTGCGCCGCAGGACCCGAATGCGACGACTCCCTCCGGTTCGATTCTGGCGCAGCCCGATCCGTACACCGCGACTCAGTTCGGTCGCGCGCCATACGACGCCCCGCCGACGGTCGCACCCGCGGGGCCGAGCGCGTATCCCGGGACGGTTCCACCGGCGTTTCGGACCGGGATGGCACCACCGATGGGCCCGCCCGGCGCGCCGCCCGGATATCCCGCGCCGGGCTACCCGCAGCCCGGCTGGCAACCCCCGCAACCGCCGCGTTCGAACATCAAGGCGTACCTGATCGCCGGTGTCGCACTCGTCTGCGTGCTGGCGCTCGTCGTCGGCGGGGTGGTGTGGTGGAAGGCGACGCAGGGCTCGAACGATGACGCCGAGCTGGTCGTCGGCCAGCTCACCGGATCGTTCCCGTCGGTACCGGGCGCGGCGTGGACCATCGACGCGCAGGCAGTGGGTGGTGACGCATTCGTCTCGGTGTTGTCGCAGGAATCCCAGTACCGGACGGGTGGCGCTGTGCACGACGACGACACGTTCGTGACCCTGATCAATGGTCCGAGCACAGCGGACGGTCCGATGCGTCGGGTGCTGGGCGTGAACGTCGAATCGGGCGAACGCTGGATCTTCGACGAACCGGTCAACTCGTGCGCGGCGTCGATCGTCAACGACACCATCGCGTGCCTCGGTCGCGGGACGGCGTACTTCATCGACACCCGGACCGGACAACAGATCGGGGCCACTGCGGCGCCGACATCCGCATTCGGCATCGCCTACAACGGCAGGGCCGCCTTCGTACGCAACTTCGGCGGCGGCGTCGGACGCTCGGTGACGTTCCACAAGATCACTCCGAGCGGCACCGAATGGGAACGCGTCGTCGCACTGCCGGAAGCTCTCCCAAGCGGCGACAGTTCGCAATTCATCGCCACCGAGCACTTCGTCGCCAGCGCAGACGGTGTGGTCGCCGTGGTGTCCGCGGACGATGGACGGGAGCTCCTCTCGAGTCCAGGACGCACCGGCATGGACACGTTGCCAGACGGTTCGCTGCTCATCGCAACCGGCCGCATGATCAACGGCATGCCCGAGAACGGGCCGTTGATCCATCTCCGTCCGGATGGGACCACCGAAGAGGTCGACGGCGTGACAGCGTCCGTACCGAGCGTCGCGACCACGGGCCAGCGGGACCGCGCCCTGATCGACAACGCGTACACGGACTTTGCCGACGGAACACGGCTCTGGTCGATGCAAGGGATCGAGCAGTATTCGTACCCTCGCATCGAGGTCGCAGATGACCGCGAGGTCGTGGTGTCGTACAACGGGAAGATCATCGCGATGGACACCCAGTCGGGCCGACTTCGGTGGACGTCGCCTGCGGGAACTGCTTACGGCGCGACCTCCCATGCCGTGACCGATGGCGAACGGGTGATCGCACCGACCATCGAGGGCGGCGTTGTTGCGCTCGACCTCGAAAGTGGCACGCCGGCGTGGACGATCCCGGCGTCCGCACTCGGAAACGTGCCGAGCACCGGGGAGCCGACGCCACGGGCACCGCTCACCTTCGCCGCCGGCGATCGTCTGGTGACAATGACGAGCACCACCATCGCCGCCTTCGCCCCGACCGGCCCACGGTCGATCGTGCCCGGTACCACCCGAGCATCCAGCGACTCCGACAATGGCGGAACCGAATACGTGACCCCGTGCGGTTCGCCGCCGGTCTTCGAGCCGCAGACGTTCCGGACCGCGGCCGGCGGTCTCGTCGTCACGATGAAGGTCACCGCGAAATGCCCGGGCGGCGATGTCCTGTACGGGCCGCAGACGCGGATCACTGTGTCCGACGGCAACGGTCTCGTCGCGTCGGGCAACTTCGACTTCCAGCGTGCTCCGGTTGCTATCCCGACCGACGACGGTCCGGGGCTCACCCTGGAACTGACCTATCCGCCGGGTGGTTTCTTCCGTCTACCAGACACTCTGAACGGTGAAACATCGTCCAACGGCACGGGTTCCGGCGGCTTGGGTGCCGGTGGCGGACAGTATCTCGTCGAATGCGAGAAGGGGCCTACGTCGAGCCCGGCGCCGTCGCTGAGCGTGCCGGCCTCCGGCATGTCGGCGTCTTCGGTGGCCACAGGGGCAGCGTTCCCGGCGGGAACGAACATCATCGGGACCAGCGTGAACGCGCTGCGGGTCCAGGCTGACGCGGACCGCGCGTTCATCCTGGCGAATTTGAACAATCGGTGGGTTGCGCAGTTGAGTTCGAAGCGGCCGGGACTCGTTGCGGATGGCCGTACGTGGGATGATCAGGCGATCCTCGACGAGTTCCTGGCACTTCGGCTGCGTTTCAACGATGTTCGCCTGCTGTGGAGCGACGAGTGGCCGGTGTTCTCCTATCAGGACTGGTGGGTGACGGTCGCGGCGGCGACATTCCCGGGTCCGGTCGAGGCGAACAATTGGTGCCGAACGCAGGGATTCGACCCCGACCACTGCTTCGCGAAACTGGTGAGCACCACGGCCGGCCCGGAGGGCTCGACGCTGTACTGGAACTAGCCCCCGAGAAGAGGCCTCCACGATACGGTCGGGGAATGGATTTCTCTCCGTCACCGCGGTCCGCAGAGCTCACCGAGCGCGTGCGGGCGTTCGTCACCAACGAGATCGAACCCGTCGAACCCGAGATCCACCGGGACATCAAGGAGCGACGCGACGGGGACGGCAATCCCTGGACGCCGTCGCCGATCATCGCCGAACTGCAGGCGAAGGCCCGGTCCGAGGGCCTGTGGAACCTCTTCCTGCCGGCCGCGCATGCCGGCCGCTATGCCGCGGACTTCGGCACCGACGGCGGAGAAGGCCTGTCGAACGTCGACTACGCCCCGATCGCCGAGGCGATGGGATCGTCGGCGCTGTCGCCGGTCATCTTCAACTGCAACGCCCCCGACACCGGCAACATGGAGGTCCTGCTGCGCTACGGCTCCGAGGAGCAGCGCGAGCGCTGGCTGGAACCGTTGCTGCGCGCCGACATCCGCAGCGCCTTCTGCATGACCGAACCGGCCGTCGCGTCGTCGGACGCCACCAACATGGCGGCGACCGCCGTCCTCGACGGCGACGACGTCGTCATCAACGGCACCAAATGGTTCTCCACCGGCGTCGGGCATCCCGACTGCAAGGTCCTGATCTTCATGGGCGTCACCGACGCCGAGGCCGACCGCAAGTCGCGGCACACCATGGTGCTCATCCCGATCGACACCCCCGGCGTCAAGGTCGACCGGATGCTCACCACCATGGGCTATTTCGACGAGCCGTTAGGCCACGGCGAGGTGTCGTTCACCGACGTGCGCGTCCCGGCGTCGAACATCCTCCTCGGACCCGGCCGCGCCTTCGAGATCGCCCAGGGCAGGCTCGGTCCGGGACGCGTGCACCACTGCATGCGCGCCATCGGCCTGGCCGAGCGCGCGCTGGAACTCGGTGTGAAGCGGGCACTCTCGCGAGAGGCGTTCGGCAAGCAACTGGCCCGGCTCGGCGGTAACAGCGAACGCATCGCCGATGCGCGTATCGCGATCAACCGCTCACGGCTGCTGGTCCATCATGCCGCCTGGCTGCTCGACCAGGGCATGTCGCGGGAGGCGTTGTCGGCGGTCAGCGAGATCAAGGTCGAGGTGCCCAACATGGCCCTCTCGGTCATCGACATGGCGATTCAGCTGCACGGCGGCGCCGGCATGACTGACGACTTCCCGCTCGCGCAAGCGTGGGTCGGGGCTCGCTCGCTCCGGCTGGCCGACGGCCCGGATGAGGTGCACCGCAACGTCGTTGCGCGTCTGGAACTCGGCAAGTACCGCTGACCGCGGTCCGTCCACACATCCACGAACGAGAAGGGTGAACTCCTCCAATGGCTGACCAGGTGACCGAGGCGCGCGAGGTTCGAGAAGAAGACGCGTTCGACGTCGAGGCGGTGGCATCGTGGCTGCGCACCGCGGCACCGGATGTCGAGGGACTCGACGCGGTGCCCGAGGTCCGGCAATTCGCCGGTGGCGCTTCGAATCTCACCTTCCTGCTGCGGTATCCGACGCGGGATCTGATCCTGCGTCGGGCACCGCGTGGCACCAAGGCCCGCGGAGCGCACGACATGCGCCGCGAATATCGCATCCAGTCCGAGCTCGCCGGGGTGATCCGCTACATCGCACCGATGATCGCCTTCTGCGACGACGACTCGGTCCTCGGCGCCGACTTCTATGTCATGGGCCGCATCGACGGCGTCATCCCGCGCAAGGAATGGCCGGCCGACGTCCCGCTCGACGCCGACCAGGCGCGGCAGCTCTGCCTCAACTTCATCGACACCCTCGTGGAGGTGCATTCGGTCGACCCGTCGAAGACCGGGCTCGGCGACCTCGGCAAGGGACTCGGTTACGTCCGACGGCAGGTCGACGGCTGGACCACCCGATTCCGCAACGCGCACACCGACGACGTTCCCGACTTCGAGGAGGCGATGGTCTGGCTGGCCGAGAACCAGCCCGACGACGTCTCGAACTGCATCATCCACAACGACTTCAAACTCGACAACGTGGTGCTGGACAAGGATGATCCGACCAAGGTCATCGGCATCCTCGACTGGGAGATGGCCACCCTCGGTGACCCCTTGATGGACCTCGCCGGCTCGATGGCCTACTGGATTCAAGCCGACGACACCGACGAGCTGCAACTCATGCGCCGCGTCCCGACGAACATGCCGGGGATGATCACCCGTGCCGAGTTCGTCGAACGGTACTGCGAGAAAATGGGTTTCGAGATGTCACCCGAGAAGTGGCGCTGGTACGAAGCCTTCGGGCTCTTCCGGGCCGTGGTCATCGCCCAACAGATCTACTACCGCTTCTACCACGGTCAGACCACCAACAAGGACTTCGAGCGGTTGGGCTTCGCGGTGGGGATCATCGGAAAGCGGTTGAACGAGATCGTCGGCAGCTGACGATCACACCGGGCACTTCGGGGCGAACGATTCCAGCTGGATCGAGTGGTATGTCCGTGCCAGCTGCTCGCGTCGGTACTCGTGATATGCCATGGGCGTGAGCACGATTCGTCGGGGGAGCCGGCGCCACGCGGTGCGTAACAGTCGCTTGTAGACCCGGAACTCCCACTGCTCGCGGCGGCCCAGGCGAACCGACGTCAGCTCCCGGACGCCGGGGTGCATGACGCTGAACGAGCAGACCTTGACGACGTGGCCGGCCAGCGGGCGGATGACGAGCCAGGGCGGCGTGAGCGCGATACGCAGGAGTCGCGGCAGGCCGATCGTCGGGAGGGGGAGACGGGTCAGCTGGTCGGTGACGGCGTCGAGGAACGGATTGGGTTGCAGTCGTTCGGCGACGACGCCGTCATACCAGCGGCGCGCATCGGCCAGTGTGGGTGGGAGCTGGGCCGACTTCCCAGGCAGCGACAGGATGCCCAGCCGTTCGAGTGTGACCGCGTACGCGAGTTCTTCCTCCTCCGGTGAGAGCTCGATGCCCGTGCACGCGGTGAACGTGTTGAGGTAGCCCATGATGGCGCTCATCGCGATCCAGTTCCACAGCGTGGGATCGAGTGCGCTGTACCGGGTCTCGGCGAAGTCGTCGCGTCCGGTGCCCCGGACCTCGCGGTGCAGGAACTTCAACCGATCGGCGAACGCGTGCCGTGTCCGCTCGTCGCCCCAGAGGACGAGCTGCTCGGCGCTGAAGCTGCGGAGTCCACGGTCGACGAAGTTCTCGGCGAAGCGGCCGGTGCGGTCGACGGCCGCGGCCACCGGGACCAGCGCCACCTGGTCGAAGAACGAGGCCCCGAAGAATCCGAACAGGACACTCCCCAGGTGCCACCGGAACTGTTCGACGGCCGGGGGCAGGTCGGCGAGGTCGACACCGGGCGGCGTCGGAGTGGCGGCGAAGGACGCGTCCGGGTTCTCGGTGACGGTCATGAAACTCCAATGTTAGTGGTTCGGCCGAACACTAACATTGCAATGATGGCGGTGTGAAGACGCCGAGCGCGTCCCGGGCCGAGCGGACGGGGCAGAAGATCCTCGACGCGGCGATGTCGTCGTTGCTCGCGAAGGGGCTCAAGCGGACCTCGATCGAGGCGATCGCCGCGCTGGCCGGCGTGTCCCACATGACCGTCTACCGCCGCTGGCCGCACAAGGAGGACCTGTTCTCCGACCTGCTCTCGCGTGAGGCCGACGAGCTGTTCGCACACGTCGACCGGGAGCTCGCGGCAACAGGCGACCCGCAGGAGCGACTGATCGAGGGGTTCGCGGCGATCTTCTGGTCGTTCTACGACCACCCGCTACTGGCTCGCGAGTATGCCGCCGACCCGGCGACGACGCTGCGGGTGCTGACGGTGTCGTCGGCGCCGGTCTTCGATCGTGCTGTCGACTATCTGGCTGCCCGGGTGGCTGGTCTGATGACCGGGGACGCCCCGATGGGTGACGACGAGGCGCGGCGGGTCGCCGAAGTCATGGTTCGCATCACACATTCGCTCCTGCTGACCACCCTCGAGACACGTCCTTTCGCGACCCGCGACGAGGTTGCCTCGTGGGGACGCGAACACGTCGGGTGGATTCTCTTCTCGGCGGAGTGACGTGTTCGACGGCCCGTTCTAGTCCAGGCCCTCCTGCGCGCCGCGGGCCCCGCGTCGGACTCCCGCCCGCTGGACCAGCACGATCGTGGTGCCGAGCAATCCAACGCCCAGCCCGACCAGACAGATCGTCAGGGCGTTGCCGCCGCCGAGATCGGTGATCGCGACGACCACCGTCGCGACCAGCCACGCGACCATCCCGACCACGATCACCGGCTCGGGCGCACGCAGCGCGCGGGGCAGTTCGGGGACGTCGACTGTATCCGGCATGAGACAAAGAGTAGCTTTCGACAGGTGCCAAAAGATGTCCCGAGTGAGTCCCGCGATCTGACACCCGCCGACGACCCCGCTGACAACTCGTCGGAGACGACGACCGACGCGGCCGACACGGGTGCTGCCGAAGCGCCACCTGAGGACACCGGCCCCTCGACCACCCGGGGAGCGAGGACGGCGACGCCGAACGGCGCGATCGACCGGTTCTTCAAGATCTCCGAGCGCGGCTCGACGGTCAACCGAGAGGTCCGCGGCGGCCTCGTCAGCTTCTTCACGATGGCCTACATCGTCGTGCTGAACCCGATCATCATCGGCGGCATCCCCGGCGGCGACAAGAACGCCGACGTCCTGGGCAACGTGCTCCCGCTGGCACAGGTCGCGGCGGTGACCGCCCTCGTCGCGGGCGTCATGTCGATCCTGTTCGGTCTGGTCGCCAACTATCCGTTCGCCATCGCCGCGGGCCTCGGCATCAACAGCCTCCTCGCGGCGACGATCGCCCCCGAGGTCACCTGGCCGGAGGCGATGGGCCTCGTCGTCGTCGACGGCATCATCATCGTGCTGCTCGCCGTCACCGGTTTCCGTACGGCGGTGTTCAACGCGGTGCCACCAGAACTCAAGGCGGCGATAGCCGCGGGCATCGGCGCCTTCATCGCCTTCGTGGGCTTCGTCGACGCGGGGTTCGTGAAGCGCATCCCCGACGCCGCGGGCACCACCGTGCCGGTGCAGCTCGGCGTCGACAACTCGATCGCGACCGTCCCGACCCTGATCTTCGCGCTCGGCGTGCTGATCATGGGCGTGCTCGTCGTACGCAGGGTGCCCGGCGGCCTGCTGATCGGCATCGTGATCACCGCCATCTTGTCGATCGTGCTGGAGCAGATCTTCGACTACGGCTCGAGCATGGACAACCCGTCGGGCTGGGGCCTGTCCGTCCCTGACATTCCCAAGGCACTCGGCGGACTGCCCGACCTGAGCCTCGTCGGCGACGTCGATCTCTTCGGTGCGTTCACCCGCATCGGTGTGCTCGCCGCTTCGGTGTTCGTCTTCGCGCTCGTGCTCTCCAACTTCTTCGACGCCATGGGCACGATGACCGGCCTCGGCAAGGAAGCCGGCCTGACCGACGAGAAGGGCAACCTGCCGGGCATCGGCCGTGCGCTGGTCGTCGAGGGCAGTGGTGCCATCGCCGGCGGCGTCGCCTCCTCGTCGTCGAACACGGTCTTCGTCGAATCGGCCTCCGGTATCGCCGAGGGCGCGCGCACCGGTCTCGCCAACATCGTCACCGGTGTCCTGTTCCTCGCCGCGATGTTCCTGACCCCGCTGTACGAGGTGATCCCGCTCGAGGCGGTCGCGCCCGCACTCGTCGTGGTCGGTGCGATGATGATCGGCCAGCTGCGCGACGTCGACTTCTCCCGCATGGACTACGCACTGCCTGCTTTCCTCACGCTCGTGACGATGCCGTTCACCTACTCGATCGCCAACGGCATCGGCGTGGGCTTCATCAGCTGGGTCGTCATGGCGACCGCGAGCGGCAAGGCACGCACCGTCCACCCCCTCCTGTGGCTGGTGGCCGCCGTCTTCGCCGCCTACTTCGCGCGGGGACCGATCTCCGACCTGATCGGCTAACGCGTGTAGTCAAAAATTGCGACCGGTTTGTCATCCAGCCGGGTCAATTTGCATTGCTTAAGGTTCGACGGCGATTTACATGCCTTACGCTGGGGCAATGCATTCGCCGTATGGTGACGACGGAAGTCTCTCCGGGGACTTGTCCCTCGCCGTGGTACGACTCGCGCGCCGTCTGAGAGGGCGTCGCGAGAACAAGTTGGTCTCGCTGACGCAGCTCTCGGCGCTGTACACGCTGCATCACGAAGGCCCGATGACACCCGGCGCCCTCGCCGCGGCCGAGCGGGTTCGCCCGCCGTCCATGACAAGGGTCATCGCGTCGCTGTCCGACCTCGGGATGATCAAACGTGAACCGCACCCGACCGACGGCCGACAGGCGATCGTGACGCTGTCGCCGTCCGGCGTCGAGGTCATCAAGGAAGAGCTGGCGGCACGTGAGGCTTGGCTGAGCGACCGTCTGCGCGAACTCACGCCCGGCGAACGGGACGCCCTCCGGGAGGGCGTGAGGATCTTCAACAAGATCCTCACCAAGCCCGACACCGAGATACCTCGACCCCGGGCGGTCTGATCGCTTCCTGAGGAGTCCGGAGCTTGCGAAGGGCTAGAAGAAGGTGCCGGAGAACGGTGCTCGATCGGTGGTGAAGGCCTGGTCCAGAGCTCGAAGCGTTGTCGGGGAGTCAACGCGGAGCCGGCCGGCCGCCGCAAATGCCGACGGGCGGGTACCGCCGAGGTAGATGCTCGACAGCGCCGAGGTGTCCATCGACACCGTCGGTGTCGCGGTCTCGGGCGCCGGGGCGACGATGGCGTCGCCACCGCGCGCTGACACCGTGAACACCCCTCCGCGACCGCGGAACTCGTCGGTGACCTCGATGACGACGTCGAGGTCGGCGGCGTACTTCCGCGATCCCAGTGCTGCCGGGATGTCGAGGATGCGCAGCCACATCTCGTCACGCAGGCCGGTGATCGACACTGCCCGGGCGTTGATGAGCTTGTGCCGCAACGGATCGTCGACCGGGATGGTCGCGGTGAGCGACGGGATCAGGTCGAGACTGGTCAGCACCCGCCACAGGTCGGTGTGGGCGTCGTCGGTGACGGCGAAGACCTCGTTGACCTCGCCGCGGACGCCACCGTTCTCGTTCTTGTAGATGCGGTAGCTGGCGTAACCGTCGTCGTGCAGCAGGTAGTGCAGTCCGCTCGCGGGCAGCGGGCGTTCCGACGGGCGGTCGGCGAGGATGGGTGCCCACCAGGCGGGGGTGCGGGTGAGTGCACCGGGGGTGGTGAGGGTCCAGCGCGCGTGGAGATCGGGGACGGCCGCCGCGATCTCGGCGGGGTCGGCGAACCGCACGGTCGCGTCCTTCGGCTGGTCGCCGCGGAGCGGGGCCTGGCCGGGCGTGATCGACACGGTGTTGGAGAAGCAGGCCGGACCGAACCCGAAGCGCTCGTAGATGGTGCCCTCGCTCGCGGTGAGGATCGCGAACGTGTAGTTCTCGGCCTCCCACTGCTCGAAGAGCTCGGTCAGCATCGTGCGCAGGATTCCCCGACGACGATGCGTCGAGGCCACCGAGACCCACGACAGACCGGCGGCGTCGGCGACACCTGCACCGGGCAGCGACATCGACATCCGGTAGAACATCGACACCCCGACAAGGGGCTTCGACGGCAGGCCGGTGTCGCGCACCAGGACGATGTCGTCGTCGGCGACCTTGCCGCGAAGGTCGGCGCGCTCGTCGTCGGGCAGCGGATTGCGCATCGCGAATGCGCGGGCATCCGTGGTGATGATGTCGTCCCAGTCGGCGTCGGTGGCGCGCTTGAGGGACAGACGTGACTGAGATGTCGAGCCGCTGTTGGTCACGTCCTCAACGTTTTCACATCGCCGCGTCTCGGGCATTCATTGGGTCTTGTACCGGGTGTCAACCTGCCGGCCGAGTAGGTCCGAGGCGTCAGCCGAGGACCGTATCGAGGTCACGGCGGTCCGGGTGGCACACTGTTGCGGTGCCCGGGCTCGCAGTGGAAGTGATCGACATCGACGACCCGCAGGATCCCCGGGTCGAGGACTTTCGAGACCTCAACTCGGTGGACCGCCGGCCCGACCTCCCGGTGCTGCCCGGCGGCCGGCCAGGACGTGGCCTGGTGATCGCGGAGGGCGTGCTCGTCGCGCAGCGCATGATCGCCTCGCGATTCTCGGCCCACGCCTTCCTCGGCGTCGACAAGCGCCTCAAGGAACTCGACGACGATCTGCGCGACCCGTCGCTGTCGGGTGTCCCGTTCTTCCGCGCCTCGGCCGAGGTGATGGCCGAGATCGTCGGGTTCCATCTCAACCGCGGAGTCCTCGCCGTCGCGCGACGCCCCGAGGTGTTGTCGGTGCCCGAGATCCTGGAGACCGCGCGCACCGTCGCGATCCTCGAAGGCGTCAACGACCACGAGAACATCGGCTCGATCTTCCGCAATGCCGCCGGCCTCGGAGTCGACGCCGTCCTGTTCGGTCAGGGCTGCGCCGACCCGCTGTACCGGCGCTGCGTGCGGGTCTCGATGGGTCACGCCCTGCTGGTGCCCTTCGCGAAGTTCGACGAGTGGCCGCGCGGACTCGACGAACTGCGCTCGCGCGACTTCCGTCTCGTCTCGATGACCCCCGACCCTGACGCCGTGACGCTCGCCGAGGCGGTCGACGCCGAGAAGGTCGCCTTCCTCGTAGGCGCCGAGGGTCCGGGTCTCACCGCGTCGGCGATGGCGGCGACAGACGTGAAGGCCCGCATCCCGATGAGTCGCGGAACCGATTCGCTCAACGTCGCGACAGCCGCCGCCGTTGCGTTTTACGAACGCGTCCGATCGGGCACGATGGGGGAGTGAACACCCCCGAACCGTTCGATCGGACCGCGGAGCCCACGCCCTGGGCGCTCGGGATCATCGTGTCTGCGGTGTGTGCGCTCTTCGGCGCCTTCGTGCTCGTCGGGATCTACGAACTCATCGGCGGCATCCTGAAGTTCCTCGGCATCGCAGCGGTGCTCATCGTCGCCGGCGGCCTCGGCTGGACCCTCTGGGAGTTCCGCTACCGCTACGTCTGGCGCTGGATCGTGTGGGGTCTTCTCATCGGCTTTCTAGCCGGGGTCACCTCATCGATCGCGCTGTTGATCATGGGTCGCTGACCGTTCTGTTATCTAGCTATTTAGCTATCTATCTAGCTAGGTAGCTAGGTAGCTAGCTAGCTAGCTATTTCCCTAGCTCGCCTAGGTAGCGAGCGGTCGTTCTGCTTCCTGAGTAGCGAGCTTGCCGGGCGGTCGTTCTGCTCCCTGAGTGGCGAGCTTGCCGGGTGGTCGTTCTGCTCCCTGAGTGGCGAGCTTGCCGGGTGGTCGTTCTGCTCCCTGAGTAGCGAGCGTGTCGGGCGGTCGTCGTGCTCCCTGAGTAGCGAGCGTGTCGGGCGGTGTTCTGCTCCCTGAGTAGCGAGCTTGCGAGCGTATCGAAGGGACAACCACCAACGCCCAATACCAGATGCCACCGACAACTTCGGCGATCGCGATGGTCTCGGCAATCGTTGCACAGCAACAAGTTTCGGAGTACAGTCGAACATACATTCGAAAACTGTCTCCGGGGGGTGACCGTCTTGACCGAGATGTCGCAGTCCGACGCCCCGGTTTCGCGCGCTTGTGAACTCGTGCAGGAATCGCATCGGATCACCGCCGAACTCCAGGCCGCCGATCTGACGCAGTGTTCGGATGCCGAACTCGTCGACGTCGCTGTCGAGACCGAACGTGCCATGGCGCGACTGAGTTTCGCCGGTGACCGTCAGATCGTCGAAGCCACCGAACGAGATCTGCCCCGTAAGACCGGTCACCGCAGCGTCATCCAGTTCATGACTCACCGGTTGCGCGTCGCCGAACCGATCCGACGCCGCAACCAGATGTCCGCCACCGCAACCTTTCCCAGCCACACCGGCGAGCAGCTACCGCCGCAGCATCCCGCCCTGGCCGAGGCGTTCGCCGGTGGCCGTGTCGGGCCTGCGCACGTGCGAGCGGTCGTCGAGGTGCTCGAGCAGATCCCGCACGCCGTCGACCACGACATCAAAGTCGCCGCCGAACGACAGATGGCCGAGATCGCCATCGACCACACCCCAGCCGACATCACCGCCCTCGGCGCGCGGCTACTGGCCCACCTCGACCCCGACGGCACACTCGCCGACGACACCGACCGCAAACGCCGCCGCAACCTGTCAGTCCACCGCCAACGCGCCGACGGCACCGCCAAGATAACCGCCAACCTCACCCCCGAAGCGCTCGCCCGGGTCACGATGCTGCTCGCCGTGTGGGCCAAACCCGGCATGAACAACCCCGACGACCCCGACTCGCCCATCGGTTCTATTGAGGACGCCGATCCGGAGATGGTCGAAGCGGCTGCCGCGCGCGATGACCGCACCCCCGCCCAGCTCAACCACGACGCCGTCAACGCACTCCTCAAAGCCGTCTTCGACGACGGCCTCCTGGGTAAGAGTCACCGCGGGTTGCCGACCCAGCTGATCATCAAAGCCGACCTCACCGACCTCCGCCGCGAAGCCGGGTTCGCCACCACCGCCACCGGCACCCCGATCCCCATCCCCGACCTCATCAACATGGCCGCCGATGCCCAACCCTGGTTGGCGGTGTTCAAAGACGCCACCGCCGTCCCGCTGTACTTCGGCCGCGGCAAACGCCTGGCCACCCGGGAACAACGACTCGTGTCCTTCGCCCGACCCGACGGCGAGAACTGCTCCACCCCCGGCTGCGGCCTGGCCGCCGCACACGTGGAAATGCATCACGCCCAACTCGACTGGGCCGACGGCGGACTCACCGACATCACCGACCTCGCCCCGGCGTGCCCGAAACACAACCGCATGGTGAGTAACCAACCCGGCGGCTACACCACCCGCATGGTGCGTGAAGGACCCGACGAAGGGCGCTGCGCCTGGCGGCTCAACGCCGAACCCGGCGCACCACCGAATCCTGAACGCATCAACCGGCGACCCGACATACCCCGCCGGTTCGCCGAACACCTCCAACAAGTGCGCACCGAGATCCACGGACCCGACACCGAGTCCGGCGATACCCCACGCCTCCAGATGCGTCAGGTCATCGACCTGCGCATCGCCTCCGACGCCGAAGCCACCCTCGCCTCGATCCTCCTCGCGGCGGCGTACCCGCGCAGCTGACCCAGCGAGCCTCGAAGCTGGTGAACCGGCCGTCGTCAGGGTCGAACGGGTCCGCTCCCTGAGAAGCGCCCAAATCCCGACTGCCGAACCTCAACTCGACCGGCCGACGTCGATCGAAGTCTGCCGGTCGGGTTGACGTCGACCGGTAGTCAGGTGGGCGACGGTGTTTCACCAGGCCTCAGAGGCTCGCTGCGCTCTCAAGCCGCAGGGAGCGAGGGTGACGCATGTAAACGCCCCCATGCCTCAGAGGTTGAGACCGGGCGATCGTCCTCGACCTAGAACCCGAAATACTCCCGGAACCGTCCACGCTTGCGAGGTGCCCCCGCGGGCGCGCTGCGGTCCGCGCCACGCGCGGCGGTGGCTCGCCGGTAGTTCTCGAAATCGTCGGCGGTCGGCTCGTATTCCGCGGGATGGAGTGCGAAGCAGGTGACGGTGATGTCGGCCGGATCGAGGTCCGTCGCCGCGAGGGGGTGGGTGTAGCGGAACCCGAGCCAGGACCGGTTGGCCTCCTCGGCGAGCTGCGCCGGATGGAAGGGGAGTGCCATACCTTGGTTCGGCACGCCGTCGGCGTAGGTGAGAGGGAACTCGCCGCCCCAGAACGGCTTCTCGAAGGTGAACGGGAGGCCCTCGTCCTCGTGGATGGTCACCGGGTCGGCGGAGAACGAGCGTCGAAGTGACCCCGACTCCCATCGCGCGAATGCGCCGAACGATGTCTCGGGTTCGGTGTAGAGCAACGTCGTCACCGTGCTCGGACGGATCGCGGTCAGCGTTCGGGTCAGCATCGAGGGGGTCGCCGTCTCGAACAGTGAACACGAGACCACGGCGAGCGAGCCGTAGAAGCCGGCGTAGACGTGGTGGTCCTTCGCCGCGGCCGCGGTCGCGAGGTCGGTGTCGACGAGCGGGACGAGCACGCTGTCGCCGTAGATCTTCGACGCGAGCTGCTGGGCGTGCTGATGGTCATGCTGTGGAGCGCGCACGACGGTTCGGAGGTCGTCGGCCGGATCAGGGGAGTCGATGAACCAGACGGTGGCGGCGCGTGCCGACATCGATCAGCTGTTCCCGTTGCTACGTACGCCGAGCAGGACGTCCTCCCAGGCGGGCACGGCGGGCTTGCGGGTCTTCTTCTTGCGCGGACGGTCGGCGTGGGCCGGTCCGGAATCGCGGGTCGCCGACGACTCCGATGAATTAGGAGTGCTGTCCGGGGTGGCCGCCGGCTCGGCGTCGGTGGTCTCCCGGAGTGCGGGTTCGGCGGGCTCGTCCTCGACATGTGCCTCGACCGGGGCGGCCTCGACGGGTGCCTGTGCGACGGGAGCGGAGATCGGGGTGACCGGAGCCGGCGGCGTGCGCTCGTCGGTCTCGTCGTCGTCGAACCCGAAATCCAGGGGGACGGTGCCGTGGTCGTCGTCCGCAGTGCGACGTTCCTGGCGGGCACGCTGAGCACCGATGAGGGAGTTGGCGTCGATGGTGACTTCCTCACGCCCGGCGGACGTCGTCTCGACGGCAACCTCCGGTGCGGCGACAGGAGTGAGTCGACGCCGCGGCGCGATGGTCTCGGGGTGTGTCAGTTCGTCGGCGAGGTCGTCGAGCGGGTCGACGGTGCCGCCGTGGGTGCCGGGCTGGTAGCGCCAGTGTGCGAGGTTGTCGGTGCGTCCGACGCTCCAGGCGACCTGCACGACCCAGTAGCCGCTGTCGTCCTTCCAGGCGTCCCAGTCGGCGTCGGCCGGGTTGTGACCGTAGGCGACGAGACCTTCAGCAACGGATTCGGCGAGTGTCGCGACGGCCGGGCCGTCGTGCCGGATCGGGTGGGCCGCACCGGCGAGCTCGGTGGCGCGGCTGCGCTCGAGGAGCACCGGGTGGGCGAATCGTTCGATCTTGTCGACGCCCACACCGGCCGCGGCGGCGACCTCGGCGACGGAGGCACCCGCACGGATGCGTGCCTGGATCTCTCGTGGCCTCAATGCACTTTCCATCTCGATCTCGATCTGTCCCAGCCTGGTGATGTCGCCGCGGGCCGCGGCGCGAAGGCGTTCGTCGGAGGCGATCCGGAATTTCTCACCCGATTGAGGGTCTTGGCAGATGACGTGGGAACCATCGGTTTCCACTCCGACGACGCGGAGCTCACGCATCTGCTCCTCCTCCGGTGGGTTCATGCATTGGGGTCACATTAACTCACCGATCTGCCGATTCACTGTGGGACACGCGGTAAAACCGCAGTTCAGAACGCGTGGGGCCGTTGCGACACCAGCGATGGGTGCGTCGTATGTGGTCTGTGGTGTCCAGGCTACCCGTCCGCCTGAACGCGACCGGCGCGTCGACCCGAGGGTGCGACGCGCCGGTGACGGACGGTTCTGGCCGAGCTCAGAGGCGCTCGACGATGTAGTCGATGCAGTTGGTGAGCTTGGTGATGTCCTCGGGATCGATGGCCGGGAACATGCCGATACGCAGCTGGTTGCGGCCCAGCTTGCGGTACGGCTCGGTGTCGACGACACCGTTGGCGCGCAGGGTCTTGGCGACCGCGGCGGCGTCGACATCGTCGTTGAAGTCGATGGTGCCGACGACCTGGCTGCGGTTGGCCGCTTCGGCCACGAACGGCGTCGCGTACTCGCTGGCCTCGGCCCACTGGTACAGACGCGAGCTCGAGTCGGCGGTGCGCGAGACGCACCAGTCGAGACCGCCGTTGTTGTTCATCCACTCGATCTGGTTGGCGAACAGCAGCAGCGAGCCGACGGCCGGGGTGTTGTAGGTCTGGTTCTTGCTGCTGTTGTCGACGGCGGTCGGCAGCGACAGGAACTCCGGGCACCAGCGGTCGGTCTCGGCGATCTCGGCGACCCGGGCGAGTGCACGCGGGCTCATCAGCGCGACCCACAGGCCGCCGTCCGAGGCGAAGCACTTCTGCGGCGCGAAGTAGTAGACGTCGGAGTCGGCGACGTTGACGGGCAGGCCGCCTGCACCGGAGGTGGCGTCGATGGCGATGAGCGCGTCGTCGGAGCCGGCGGGGCGCACGACCGGCACGGACACACCGGTCGAGGTCTCGTTGTGGGCCCAGCCGATGAGGTCGACGCCGCCGAAGTCGTCAGAGGTCAGCGCGGCGGGGTCGGGGGCGGTGCCGGGGTCGGTGGAGATGACCGCGGGCGAGTCCAGGAACGGCGCCTTCTTGGCGACGGTCGCGAACTTCGACGAGAACTCGCCGTAGGTGAGGTGGAGCGAACGCTGCTTGATCAGACCGAACGCGGCGGCATCCCAGAAAGCGGTGGTGCCGCCGTTGGAGAGGACGACCTCGTAGCCCTCGGGCAGCGAGAACAGGTTGGCCAGACCCTCACGGATCGAGCCGACCACGTTCTTGACCGGTGCCTGACGGTGGCTGGTGCCGAACACCGATGCACCGGTGTCGACGAGGGACTGCAACTGCTCGGGGCGCACCTTCGACGGCCCGCAACCGAAGCGGCCGTCCGACGGCAGCAGGTCGGCGGGCAGGGTGATGGGTGCGGTTGCGGAATCGCTCATGGCTGCAATTCTAGGGTTGTGGCGGACGCCACTTCCCGGCCACCTCGGCTTACGCGTTACCGAGCGCTCCCAGAATCGGCATTTCGGACTATCGCGGCGGGCCTTCCCGAGGATCGCTATTCGAGCCCAGAGCGCCTCTCATCCGGGTTGGCCGGCCGTGCAGCACAGCGGCTGACTGATGGCTCACCACGCCGCGCGAGACGCTGGTCAGGGTCCCGATTGCTTGGATTCTGCGGCGCCGGTTACAGCCCCGGCTTCACCAGGTCGCCCCAGCCGGCGACGTCCTCGGGACGGCGGGGTGCGGGACCGGTGTAGATCGCGGCGGGGCGGACGAGCTTGCCGAGGCGCTTCTGCTCCAGGATGTGGGCACACCAGCCGGCGGTGCGGCCGCAGGTGAACATGGCGGGCATCATGTGCGGCGGGACCTCGGCGAAGTCGAGGATGACGGCCGCCCAGAATTCGACATTGGTCTCGATCGCACGGTCGGGGCGTCGTTCACGGAGCTCGGTGAGTGCGGCCTGCTCGAGCGCAGCGGCCACCTCGAAGCGTGGGACCCCGAGCTCCTGGGCGGTGCGTCGGAGAACGCGGGCGCGGGGGTCCTCGGCGCGGTACACGCGGTGTCCGAAGCCCATCAGCTTCTCCTTGCGATCGAGGATGCCCTTCACCAATCCTCGTGCGTCGCCGGTGTTCTCGACCTCTTCGATCATCGGCAGCACGCGTGCCGGGGCGCCACCGTGCAGCGGTCCCGACATCGCGCCGATCGCTCCCGACAGCGACGCCGCGACGTCGGCGCCGGTGGAGGCGATGACCCGTGCGGTGAAGGTCGACGCATTCATGCCGTGCTCGGCGGCGCTGACCCAGTACGCGTCGATGGCGGCGACGTGCTTGGGGTCCGGGTCGCCCTTCCATCGGGTCATGAACCGCTCGGTGACGGTGGAACATTCGTCGATGACGTGCTGCGGGACCGCGGGCTGATGGATTCCGCGCGCGGACTGCGCCACATACGACAGCGCCATCACCGATGCGCGGGCCAGGTTCTCGCGCGCGGTCTCGTCGTCGATGTCCAGCAGGGGCTCGTAACCCCAGATCGGGGCGAGCATCGCAAGCGCGGCCTGCACGTCGACGCGCACGTCTCCGGTATGGATGGGCAGCGGGAACGGTTCGGCCGGGGGCAGTCCGTCGCCGAACTTGCCGTCGACGAGAAGAGCCCACACATCGGCGAAGGTCACCTTGTTCTCGACGAGATCCTCGATGTCGACGCCGCGATAACGCAGGTTGCCACCGTTCTTGTCGGGTTCGGCGATCTCGGTGGTGAATGCCACCACGCCTTCGAGACCTGGGATGAAATCCTCGGGAACCGCGTTGGCCATGACAACCACCTCACTCGAGACAACTGTGTCCTGCAATCACGTGCGTCGATCCAGATCGAACTGTAGATGAGCACGACGCCCCACGTGTACCAGGGAGTAACGATGTCGTCGGAGTAAATTCAGGCAAGTGTTGGAGAAACCGCTCGATTCGATCGACCTGCCGAACATGCGCGTCGGCTACGGCGGGGGTATTCCGCCCAACATCGGAGAGGGCGATCGTGCGGCGGGAGCAGACGGAATTCGCGAGAACCTCGACCCCAGCTGGCTACGCGGCGATCCGCCGTGGCTCGACTTGTTCAGCGTCTGGCTGAAAGAAGCCCTCGAAGCCCGGATCGCCGAACCCAACGCGATGGTCCTCGGGACCGCCGACGCCGACGGCCGGCCGTCGACCCGCACCGTGCTGTGCAAGGGTGTCGACGCCAATGGGGTGGTCTTCTTCTCCGGCTACGAGTCCGACAAGGGTCGGCACCTGGCCGCCAATCCCTACGCGTCGGTGACGTTCCCGTGGATCGCGTTGGAACGTCAGGTCCATTTCCGCGGTCCCGTCGAGCACGTCAGCGCCGAGGAGACCCAGGCCTACTGGGAGCTCCGACCGCGCGGCTCGCAGTTGTCGGCGGCCGCGTCGAATCAGTCCCGGCCGATCGGCAGCCGCCTCGAACTCGAGCAGAAGGCCGCCGACCTGGCCGACCGCTACGGCGGATTCGACGCCGGCGACGAGATCCCCGTCCCCTCGGACTGGGGTGGCTACCGCATCGATCCGGTGGAGGTCGAGTTCTGGCAGGGCCGGGCGAACCGTCTGCACAACCGGGTGCGGCTCACCCACGTCGACCACGAATGGCACATCGAACGACTGCAGCCCTGAGACGGAACCACTCGTGATCGGCGGGGATGTGTAGCGGTCCTCACGGACCGGACGGAGGTCACACCCGGTGGCGTCCTAGCATCGTGGGAATGTCACGGCTCCTCGCAGACACGACGCCCCTGCGGAACCAGTACTTCCGGCGTCTGTGGATCGCGAACATCGTCACGGTCATCGGGGCCCAGCTCACGATCATCGCGGTGCCCGCGCAGATCTACGAGATCACCGGTAGCTCCGCATACGTCGGACTGACCGGAGTGTTCGGTCTCGTCCCGCTCGTCGTCTTCGGGCTGTGGGGCGGCGCACTCGCCGACGTCGTCGACCGCCGGACACTTCTGATCGTCAGCACGATCGGCCTCATCGTCTGCAGCGCGCTGTTCTGGGCGCAGGCTGCGGCCGGCGGCGACAACGTGTGGATCCTGCTGGTGCTCTTCGCCGTTCAGCAGGCGTTCTTCGCGATCAACCAGCCGACGCGGACGGCGGTGCTGCCGCGCCTGCTCGACGCCAAGGACCTGCCCGCGGCGTTGTCGCTGAACATGACGGTCATGCAGGCGGGCGCGATCGCCGGACCGCTCGTCGGTGGTGCGCTGATCCCGATCCTCGGCTACTCGTGGCTCTACTTCGCCGACACGCTGTTCCTCCTGCCGACGCTGATCGCGGTCGTGATGTTGCCGTCGCTGCGGCCCGAGAGCGACGCCGCGCCGAAGGTCGCGGGACTGCGGTCGGTGATCGAGGGTCTCCGCTACCTGACCGGTCACAAGATCCTGATGGCGTCGTTCCTCGTGGACCTCATCGCGATGATCTTCGGCATGCCCCGGGCGCTCTTCCCCCAGATGGCGCACGAGAACTTCGGCGGGCCGGAGGGCGGCGGCATCGCCTTCGCCCTGCTGTTCACGGCGATCTCGGCGGGCGCCGTGGTCGGCGGCATCTTCTCGGGCTGGGTCACGCGCGTCGAACGGCAGGGTCTGGCCGTGATCGTGTGCATCATCATCTGGGGTCTGGCGATCACCGGCACGGGTATCGCGGTCTCCTTCGCCGACGGTGCGGCGATGCCGATGCTCGTCGTCGCGGTGGTCCTGCTGATGATCGGCGGTGCCGCCGACATGGCCTCGGCTGCCTTCCGCCAGACCATCCTGCTCGAGGCCGCCAACGACGAGGTGCGCGGACGCCTGCAGGGCGTGTTCATCGTGGTGGTCGCAGGCGGACCGCGTATCGCCGACGTCGCGCACGGTACCGCCGCGGCATCGATCGGCGTCGCAGCGGCGACAGCCTTCGGTGGCGTCGCCGTGGTGATCGCGACGATCATCGCCGCGCTGCTGATCCCGGCCTTCGTCCAGTACCGGGCAGGTCAGCGCACCTGACCTGTTCGTCGCCTGGCCAGCGGTTTCGGCGTTTCGGTGTCACCATGGACGCCATGACCGCCGCCACCGAGGGTTTCGGAGTGCCGATCATCGACATCTCGCCCTACATCCGCAACGGTGATCCCGCCGACCGGGCCGTCGTCGCGGCGAAGGTCGACGACGCCGCCAGCTCGGTGGGGTTCATGCAGATCGTCGGCCACGAGATCCCGCCCGCGGTCATCGAGGAATTCACCGCGGTCATGGACGATTTCTTCGCGCTTCCGCTCGAAGTGAAGAAGGCCTATCGCACGCCGCCCGAGATCAATCGCGGTTATGCGCCACCGAAGTCGGAGTCGTTGTCGCTGTCGCTGGGCGTCGAACAGGCGGGCCGGATGAACGACTTCTTCGAGGCGTTCAACGTCGGCGTCGAAGCGCGCGAATACCCCGACCTCGCTCTTCCCGAGGACCACTACGCCGCGAACACGTGGCCGGCCGTCGACCACTTCGAGGCGGCGGTGTCGGCGTACTTCGTCGAGGCACGACGCGTCGCGCACACCCTGACCCGCATCTTCGCCGACGCCCTCGACCTCCCCGCCGACTTCTTCGAGGGTTTCACCGACCATTCGCTCGACGTCCTGCGCATGAACAACTACGCCCTCCCGCCCGGCGAGATCGATCTCGACGGGGAGCTGACGGGCATGGGGGAGCACACCGACTACGGCATCGTCACGGTGTTGTGGGCGGATCAGGTGAAGGGTCTGCAGGTCCTCGACCGCCAGGGTCGATGGCACGACGTCAGCCCCGAAGACGGTGCACTGCTGATCAATCTCGGTGACCTGATGGCCCGCTGGACCAACGAGCGGTGGATGTCGACGCTGCATCGGGTGAAACCGCCGATCGTCGATGGCGCGATCGAGCGCCGACGATCCGCGGCCTACTTCCACGACGGCAACATCGACGCGATGATCGCGACCCTGCCGTCGTGTGTCGGTGCAGGCAGCCGATACTCGCCGATCACGGTGGGGGAGCACATCGGCGCGAAACTCGCCGGCTCACGGGCCGGTCGGCCGAACCCGTATGCGCATCGTGAGGCCGAACGGGTACGCCATGCGATGCGTCGGGGGCTGGGGCAGCAGTAGATCGGCCGATTCGCTCACTCCATGCGTTCCCGCTCAGCAGAATAAGGTGAGCGCCGACGGAGATCGTGAGCGCGACCGCCCGCCCGACTGCCCGGGACCTCAGTCCGAGGTCAACACCGTCGGATACGTGGCTCGACGAGCAGCGGTCACCGGGCAGTAGTGCATCGGGTTGTCGCGCTGGTCCAGCGGCGGCAGGTTGCGCTTGGGTGTGTGCACGATCGGCGCGTCCTTCGCGACCTTGCCGTTGACGCGGTCCCAGGCGTCGCGCGGTCGCGGATGGCGCAGAAAGCGTTTCGGCAACATCTTGTGCATGACGAGGTTGATGCCCTTGCCCAGCAGGCGGAATCGACGCTCGTCGGCATCGGACCACTCGAGCCCGAGGATCTCGCGGATCGGCTCGTCGTAGAAGCCGGTGGTCAGCCACATGAACAGCTTCTGGTTCTGCGGGACGAGGTATTTGTCCCAGACCGACTTCGGGACGAAGCTCAGGAACGGCGGCGGCGGCAGCTGGGTGATGTCGAGGACCGTACGCACCGAGACGTGGTCACGAAGCACGTTGCGGCACATGTAGTCCCAGTACTCGAGGAAATCCTCGTAGGTCTCCGGGACGGGACGCATCGAGACACCGTACTGGGCGTACCAGGCCTTGGACTCCTCGAACAGCTGGCGCTTCTGATCCTCGGTGAGGAACGGGCCGAACCGTTCGCACAGACGGACGTTGCCGTACCAGAACGTCGCATGCGCCCAGTAGAAGACGTCGGGATCGAGTGCGTGGTAACGCGATCCGTCCTCCATCGTGCCCTTGACCGTCTTGTGGTAATCGCGCACCTCGAGGCCGGTCTCCGCGCCGGGGATGACGGAGTCGAAGACGACGCCGCTGATCGGATAGAGCGAACGCATGAGGCGCTGCCAGCGTTCGCCGAAGAAGTCGGAGTGATCCCAGACGGCCGCACCCAGCTTGGGGTGCATGTTCTGGATCGAGCCGGCCCACAGTCCTTGGAACATGCCGGTCCAGGTGCCCCAGATCTGCCAGGTCAGCGAGTCGGGACCGAGGGGTTCGTACTCGTGGGCGGCTTTGATCCCGGAGGCGTTGATCTCGTAGCCGTCTTCGGAGAACTCGGCACCTGAGGACTGCTCGGCCGGGCAACTCGCCGCGGCCGGAGCGTCCTCTGGGGTGTGAACGGGACAGGTGTTCTGTGCGTCGTTCAGTACCTCGGTCATGAGACAGAACCCTAGGTTCGTCTCAGATGGGTGTCAACCATCGGCCTAGTCGGGGCTCTCATGCGTGACCGCCTTGTATCCGCGGGCTCCCGCTCGGTCGACGGCGGCGCGGACCAGTCCGAAGACGAGTCCCTGCAGTGCAGCGGCTGCCAACACCTCGGTGTTGCTGCGGTCGAGATCCTTGGGGTCGGGGGCTTCGGAATCATCGGAGATCCGCTTCCAGATCTGGCCGAACACGGCGCCCGCGGCGATTCCGCCGAGCACGCTCGTCGCCAGGGAGAGCGGTTTGTAGAACGTCTTGGACACGGCACTCATGTCGAACTCCTTGTGGATGGGGGTCAGCTGCGACGGCGTTTGACGACGATGACGGTGCCGATGGCGAGTACCGCGGCCACCGCGACGCCGATCAGCGTCGTCCGGTTCTCCTCGGCCTTCACCTTCGCGGTCTGAGCGGTCTCCGCGGCAGCCGTGTTCAGGCGCGCCGGGACGTCGAGCTTCGCTGCCAGCGCGTCGACCGTCTCGGCGAGTTCCTCGCGCTGCTGTTCGATCGGGGGCGGGTCGTCGGCCGGATTCCGGTCGGGTTGCGTGTCACTCATCTACAGGTGCTCCTTCACGGTTTCGACGTCGCGCTGAACGCTCTCGACGGTGTGCTCGGGGGCGGGTGGGACAGCTGATTTCGCACGCTTGGCGCCGATGGCCGCGGCCGCTCCGCCGATCACCAGCAACGCCACGCCGACGATCACCGCGGCAAGCCACGCGGGAACTGCGTTCGCCAGGCCCAGGACGGCGGCTGCGATCAGCGTTCCGAGGCCGAAGAGCATCAACAGGGTGCCCGCGCCGGAAATCCCCGCACCGACTCCGATCCGGGTGCCCTTGCCCTTCATCTCCGCCACCGCATTCTGCAGCTCGGTTTTGACCAGGGTGGTCGTCTGACTCTGCAGGCGTTCGACGAGTTGCACGGTCGACAGGTCGTTCACAGACGGATCGCTCACGTTGGTACCTCCATTCGGGGACGTCCACCGCGTTCCCGACGGTCAGCGGTCCCAAACGTGAGCCTCGGACGTGAGCCTCGAGCGTCATCGCCTCCGGAAGCGGACCTCCGAACCGGGGACCAGCTGGGCCGCGAGATCGACCGCGGCATCGGTCAGGACGGCCACGACGGGGTAACCGCCGGTGACGGGATGGTCGGCGAGGAACAGCACCGGTCGTCCGCTCGGCGGCACCTGCACTGCGCCGTGTGCGACGCCCTCCGAACGCAATTCGCCGGCGTCTTCCCGATGCGCCAGCAGGGGATACGACGAAGCCTCGGCGCGGTCGATACGCACACCGACGCGGTTGCTGTCGGCCCCGACGACCCACGTCCCCGCACAAAGATCCGCCGGAGCGGCCAGCAGTTCGGCGCGGGGGCCCTCGTCCACCTCGAGTACGACAACCCGCGGATGTGCGGTGTTCGCCGGCGCGGACTCGACGGGCGGCCACTCGCCGGCGGCGTCACCCACCGTCACGATCACATTCGCGGTCAGAGCCGGAGGTCCCAACCCTGACAGGGTGTCGGTCGACCGAGAACCCAGGACCGGCTCGACGTCGAACCCGCCGCGGACCGCGAGATAATTGCGCAATCCCCATGTCGGCGGATCGACGGCCAGTTCGTCACCTTCACGCAGTACGACGGTCGCGGCGAGTCCGACGGGAACTCCGTTGTGGCGCACAGCGGTGTCGGCTCCGGTCACCACGGCCAGCACGTCGCCTTCGGCGCGGATGCGCAGGCCGCCGAGGGTCGTCTCGATCGTGGCCGCCGATTCGTCGTTGCCGACAAGACGATTGGCCAACCTCAGCGAGCCGCGATCTGCGCCGCCGGACACCGGCACGCCGAGATGGGCGTAGCCGGGACGCCCGAGATCCTGGAAGGTCGCGAGAGGGCCGGTCGCGAGCACGGTGACGGCGGTCATCCGCGGCCGCCCGTCCCGGCGTCGACGAACCGCACGATCCGCCCGGTCGCGAACAGTGCGGGCGGGTCGGCCGTCTCGTCCCACAGGCGAACATCGGTGCGGCCCAACAACTGCCACCCACCCGGGCTCGCCTTCGGGTACACGGCGCTGTAACCGGCGGCGATCGCCACTGCACCTTCCGGCACGCGTGTACGTGCCTCGGCGCGCCGGCCCACCGCGTCGAACGGGTGCGGTGTCGGTTCGTCGGCGACCAGATATCCGAACCCGGGTGCGAAGCCCATGAACTGCACCCGCCATCGGGTGCGGCAGTGCAGACCGATCACCTCGTCGGTCGAGATGTCCAGCGCATCAGCGACATCCGCAAGGTCGTCACCGTCGTAGTGGACCGGGATGACGATCTCGTCGGCCGACCCGGCGCCGCGATCGACGCCGGAGCGTCGGCGCCGCAACGCCCGCCGCACACCCAGCTCGTCGACGCCACGACCCGGCCGTGCCTGCACCAGCAGCGTGTGCGCACTCGGCACCAGATCGGTGACTTCCGGCAACTCTCCCCGGTCCACCGCATCACGCAGGGCGACCGTCGCGTCGAGCACTGCGGCCGACGGGGACTCGTCGGCCGAGAAGTCGAGCACGACCGCATCAGGGCCCGCCGGCAACTCTCGCATGCACAGAATCTACCGCCGGGGGACTGGCAGACTGGGTCACACAGAGAAGAGGGGTCTTATGAGAGAGATCGTCGTCTGCGGCGAAGCGCTCGTCGACGTGGTCCAGGAGAAGCGGGCATCAGGTGCGGCGCTGGCGCCGCTGCAGCCGGCGCTGGGAGGCGGGCCCTTCAACGTCGCGATCACCTTGGGACGCTTGGGGAGTGCCGTGTCATTGCTGTCGGCGGTGTCGACCGACAACTACGGCCGGGCGATCGTCGACGCACTGCAGGGCGCCGGTGTGGGTACGGCGATGCTGCAGCGTCGAGATGAACCGACGTCGCTGGCCCTGGCCACCGTCGCCGATGACGGTTCCGCGCAGTATTCCTTCTATGTGGAAGGCACGGCGGATCGCACTGTCACCGACCCGGGTTCGCTGGCCCCGACCGTCGCGGCGGTGACCTTCGGAACCCTCTCGCTCGTGCTCGAACCGGGGGCGACCGTCTACGAGGACCTGATGCGGCGCTGCCACGCCGAACGCCGACTCGTCGTGCTGGATCCGAACATTCGCTCGGTCGTCATCCCGGACGCCGATGCCTACCGGGGCCGTTTCCGCAGTTGGATGTCGTCCGTCGACGTCGTGAAGCTGTCGGACGAGGATGCGGCGTGGCTGGGCGAGGGCCCCCGGGGGAGTGCTGTGAAGGACTGGCTCGCCGACGGTGTCGCCGCCGTGATCACCACCGCGGGGGCGTCCGGGATCACCGTGACCACCGCGCAGGACGAGGTCACCGTGCCGGCCCGGAACGTCGACGTCGTCGACACGATCGGGGCCGGCGACAGCGTCCTGGGAGGCGTCGTGCACCAGCTCGACCGACTGGGTGCGCTGGCACCGGATTCCGTTCGCTCACTGACGACCGATCAGTGGCGTGAGGTCGCCGAATTCGCAGCTCACGTCGCTGCGGTCACCGTCTCGCGGCCCGGCGCCGACCCTCCTTGGGCAAGCGAGCTGAGAAGCGACTAGTTTGTACCTGTGTGTCCTATCCGGACACTGTCAAAAACTCTGATCTGAATAAGGGGTTCGTGTGTCTGCTGAAACAGTCCCAGCCGACCAGGCGTCCGACACGGCCTCAGCGACCTTCACCTACCCCGGTGGACAGCTGGAGCTCCCGATCCTGAAGGCCACCGAGGGCACCGACTCGGTTGCACTCGGCAAGCTGCTTGCCGAGACCAATCTGACCACCTTCGACGGTGGATTCGTGAACACCGCGTCGACCAAGTCGGCCATCACCTACATCGACGGCGACGCCGGCATCCTGCGGTACCGCGGTATCCCGATCGACCAGCTCGCAGAGAAGTCGACCTTCATCGAGGTGAGCTACCTGCTCATCTACGGCGAGCTCCCGACCCCGTCGCAGCTCGAGGACTTCACCACCAAGATCCAGCGGCACACCCTGCTGCACGAGGATCTCAAGCGTTTCTTCGACGGCTTCCCCCGCAACGCACACCCGATGCCGGTGCTGTCGAGCGCGGTCAACGCCCTGTCGGCGTACTACCAGGATTCGCTCGATCCCAAGGACGACGAGCAGGTCGAGCTGTCGACGATCCGCCTCCTGGCGAAGCTGCCGACCATCGCCGCCTACGCCTACAAGAAGTCGGCCGGGCAGCCTTTCCTGTACCCGGACAACTCGCTGAGCCTCGTCGAGAACTTCCTGCGCATGACCTTCGGCTTCCCGGCCGAGCCCTACGAGGTCAACCCGGACGTCGCCAAGGCCCTCGACATGCTGTTCATCCTGCATGCCGATCACGAGCAGAACTGCTCGACATCGACGGTCCGTCTCGTCGGCTCGTCGCAGGCGAACCTCTTCACCTCGATCTCCGGCGGCATCAACGCCCTCTGGGGCCCGCTGCACGGCGGCGCCAACCAGGCGGTGCTCGAGATGCTCGACGCCATCCGCGCCGACGGTGGCGACACCAAGGAGTTCATGAAGCGGGTGAAGAACAAGGAAGCCGGCGTCAAGCTGATGGGCTTCGGTCACCGCGTCTACAAGAACTACGATCCGCGGGCCGCGATCGTGAAGAAGACCGCCGACTCGATCCTCCAGACCCTCGGGGTCGAGGACGAGCTCCTCGACATCGCGAAGGGTCTCGAAGAGGTCGCGTTGTCCGACGACTACTTCATCGAGCGCAAGCTGTACCCGAACGTGGACTTCTACACGGGCGTCATCTACCGTGCGATGGGCTTCCCGACGCGGATGTTCACCGTCCTGTTCGCGCTGGGCCGCCTTCCGGGCTGGATCGCCCACTGGCGTGAGATGCACGAGGACCCGACCACCAAGATCGGGCGTCCGCGTCAGCTCTACACCGGATACACCGAGCGTGACTACGTGCAGATGGGTGATCGCTGAGCGATCGCCCCGCCAGGTCGGGTCGCCGACCACCCGGAACAACGACTGACCGCCCGACTCAAAGGAGAGTCCTGTGACCAGCACTGAGAAGCCCGAAGTCGAGTTCCAGGCGGGTCCCCCGCCGGCCGACCTCACCATCACCGACCTGATCGTCGGCGACGGTGCCGAGGCCGTCCGCGGGGGCGTCGTCGACGTCCACTACGTGGGTGTCGACTACGAGACCGGCGAAGAGTTCGACTCCTCATGGGATCGCGGCCAGTCGGCCAACTTCCCGCTGGATCGGCTGATCCCGGGCTGGCAGGAAGGCATCCCCGGCATGAAGGTCGGCGGCCGTCGCCAGCTGACCGTCCCGCCGGAGCTGGCCTATGGGCCGGCCGGCGCGGGGCACCGCCTCTCGGGACGGACCCTCGTGTTCGTCATCGACCTGCTCGGAGTGGGCTGACGTCCACCAACCTGGTGTGGCTCAGACGCGACCTGCGCCTGAGCGACCTACCAGCGCTTTCCACAGCCAGAGGGACCGACGATTCGTCGGTCCTTCTGTGCTTTGTGGTGGACCCACGGCTCGAGAAGTCATCGGGGGAGCGTCGACTCGCATTCCTCTTCGATTCGCTCCGCGAGGTCGACGACAAGCTCGACGGGAAGTTGCTCGTCGTGCGGGGACGCCCCGACGAGGAGATCCCGCGCCTCGCGAAGGCCGTGGATGCCGAGGCCGTGCACATCTCCGGGGACTTCACCCCTTTCGGCCGACGCCGCGATGAGGCCGTCGCCGAAGCGCTCGGCGACATCCCGCTGGAGGCCACCGGTTCCCCGTATCTGGTCTCGCCCGGTCGGGTCACCAAGGACGACGGTGAACCGTACAAGGTGTTCTCCCCGTACTTCCGCCGGTGGCGTGAACACGGTTGGCGGAAACCGGCCGATTCCTCCATCCCGGGTTCTGCGGTTCTCGATCCGTCGCAGGTCGAGAAGTCCGGCCGGATCACGATCCCGGAGGCGCCGACAACCCTGTCCTTCCCCGCCGGTGAGGATGCCGCGCTGGCGCGATGGGCCGAATTCGTCGATGACGACCTCGCCGACTACGACACCGGCCGCAATGATCCGGCCGCCGACGTGACCAGCCGGATGTCGGCGTACCTGAAGTACGGCAACATCCACCCGCGCACGCTCGCCGCCGATCTCGGCAAAGACGAAGGGCCGCAAGCGTATCTACGCGAACTCGCGTTCCGCGACTTCTACGCAGACGTTCTCTTCCATTGGCCACACAGCTTGTGGCACAACTGGAATCGGCAATTCGACGACATCGAGCTGGACACCGACGACGACGCCTACGAACGTTTCGAGGCGTGGAAGGCCGGACGCACCGGCTTTCCTCTTGTCGACGCCGGCATGCGCCAGCTCGCCGAGACCGGCTGGATGCACAACCGGGTCCGCATGGTCACCGCGTCATTCCTGGTGAAAGACCTCCACCTGCCGTGGTGGTGGGGTGCGGAGTGGTTCCTCGACCAACTCGTCGACGGCGACATGGCCTCGAACAACCACGGGTGGCAGTGGGCAGCCGGCACCGGAACCGATGCGGCGCCGTACTTCCGGGTGTTCAACCCGGAGGCACAGGCCAAGAAGTTCGATCCCAAGGGGGAGTACGTCCGACGCTGGGTGGGGGACGTCGACGCCGACGATTACCCGGAACCGATCGTCGAGCACAAAGCGGAGCGCGAGGAAGCGCTTCGACGGTTCGGTGCGATCTAGTCCGGTGAAAATGCCCCTGACCAGCCGATTTGTGTTGAGGGTAAAGTCTGCGTAACTTATGTCGAGTCAGCGAGCCACGGCGCCGCCCCGGAAGACCTGAGAGGGTCTGGAGACGGGGAGTGGAGACCGGGTTTTTCGCTGGCCGCCCCTTGAATGTTCGGTTCGAGACTTCGTGTCTCGGGTTGGTGTTCGAGGGTTGCCAGATCCCTTGTGAGTCGCGAACTTCGGGTTTGTGGGTCGCGGTGAGGGTCTGGTAGGCTGGAAGAGTTGCCCCGGAGACGGGGTTAGCGTGGAAAGTCAGAACAAGTCTGCTGGTGACGGCCCTTGTGGGGTTGGTAGCTGGTGGGTGTGTGTTCTTTGAGAACTCGATAGTGTGATGATGAATTGTCTGATGCCATTTTGTGGCATCGAGCATTCTTTATGGATGTAGATGTTTATTTTTTGTGTGGCGCTCGGCCCCGTCTGGGTGTCACATTAAGCTAGTTTTGGATTGGTCAGGTTTGCTTTCCTGATTGTGTTGAAATAGCCGGCCTTTCGGGGTTGGTGGTTTTCACTATTTTTTCATGGAGAGTTTGATCCTGGCTCAGGACGAACGCTGGCGGCGTGCTTAACACATGCAAGTCGAACGGAAAGGCCCAGCTTGCTGGGTACTCGAGTGGCGAACGGGTGAGTAACACGTGGGTGATCTGCCCTGGACTCTGGGATAAGCCTGGGAAACTGGGTCTAATACCGGATATGACCTTACGTTGCATGACGTTTGGTGGAAAGCTTTTGCGGTTCAGGATGGGCCCGCGGCCTATCAGCTTGTTGGTGGGGTAATGGCCTACCAAGGCGACGACGGGTAGCCGACCTGAGAGGGTGATCGGCCACACTGGGACTGAGACACGGCCCAGACTCCTACGGGAGGCAGCAGTGGGGAATATTGCACAATGGGCGCAAGCCTG
>NZ_JAJQJP010000003.1:0-37285 GCF_021245825.1 Gordonia metallireducens
ACCGAGGTGGCCACCGACCTGTACGACTTCGCCGACTGGGAACTCGATGCTCCGATGTCGGAGAGGTACGCGGGGCTGCAGGTGGCGGGCTGAGTCGAGAGTGGGTCACCGGGCCTTCGTGGCAGTGAGAATGGTTGTGGGTGATTGATCGTGTTTGGGTCTGACCTGCTTCGTGGCTGACGGTGCTGTCTTGGACGAGATTTGTCGTCCCGGCGGTCGGTCATCTACGAAACCCTGACCTGTGAGGGCCGGGGCGGGTGTGACCTGATTAGGACCGTGTCTGGCTGCTGGGCCGTGACTCTTCACTGTCCTGTCCACCCGCCCCGGTGAGGTCATCCCACACATCAGTGAAGGAGACATCACCACGATGACCCCAACCACGAACACCACGCAACCGCTAGTACTTGGCGTCGACACCCATCAACGCCGCCACCACGCCGCCCTCGTCACCGCCGAGGGCCGCCTGCTCGCCGATCACGAGTTCCCCGCCACCAGCACTGGCTACCACCAGTTGTGGCAGTGGGCCACCTCGTTCGGCCCCATCACCCAGGCCGGAGTGGAGGCCAGCGCCTCCTACGGCGCCGGCCTGACCCGGCTTCTCACCGCGCACGATGTCACGGTCATCGACGTCAACACCCCCGATCTGCCGCGCCGCTACGCCCACGGCAAAACCGACCAACTCGACGCCCACGCCGCAGCAATGGCGGTGTTCACCGGCCGAGCCGAGGCCATCGCCAAAGACACCACCGGCATCGTCGAATCAGTCCGAATGCTGTATGTGGCACGAGCTTCGGCCGTCGATGAGGCCACCCGCATCGGCAACCAGCTCCGTGACCTGGTCACCACCGCACCTGCCGAGTGGGCCGATCGCTGCCGGGCGGCGACCACCACCGCCCAACGCATCACCCTCATCGAGGCACTGCCCGCACCCGCACCGAAAGCGAAACTGTCGGCACCGGCGGCAGCGTTCGTCCGGGCCGGCCGCTCCCTGCTCACCCGCTACCGGTTGGCCCAACGAGAAGTCACCGACCTGACCCGCGAGCTCACCGCACTGCTGACCACGATGGTTCCCACCCTGCTTGCACGCCCGCACATCGGGCCGGTCACCGCCGCCCGACTGGTCATCACCGTCGGGGAAAACATCGACCGGATGCGCAGCGAAGCGACCTTCGCCAAACTCGTCGGCGTCGCCCCACTCCCGGCTTCCTCGGGCAAAACCCATCGTCACCGACTCAACCGAGGTGGTGACCGGCAAGCCAACAGCGCCCTGCACATGATCGTGGTCGGCCGGATGAAAAACCATCCACCCACCCGCGCCTACGTCGAACGCCGTTCCGCCGAACACAAAACGAAGAAAGACATCATCCGCTGCCTCAAACGCTACGTCGCCCGCGAAGTCTTCAAAGACCTCACCACCGACCTCGGAGCACTGGACAAGCTATAGGACCATCTCGTCGACTTCGATACGCTCCCTTCGTCGCTACTCAGCCCGGCGGCTATCGCTCCTCGCACCTCAGGGAGCGGTAGCGGTCGTGCTTGCGCTCCTCGCACCTCAGGGAGCGGTGGCGGTCGTGCTTGCGCTCCTCGCACCTCAGGAAGCGGTGGCGATCGCGCTTGCGGTCATTGCACCTCAGGGCGTGCGGTTGGGTCGTCGTTTCTCGACCAAGCGCGAAAACTCGTCCCCCTCAGGGGTGCTCGAGGGCATATTGCCCTCGAAGGTCTCTCACGGGGACGAGAATTCTCGTGGCGCGCAGTCCGAGCGGTGCGACGGTTGACGAGGAGATGTAACCAGGCCCTTCGTGGCTCGTCGACTTCGATACGCTCCTTCGTCGCTACTCAGCCCGGCGGCTTGCGCTCCTCGCACCTCAGGGAGCGAGGGCAGCTCGTCGACTTCGATACGCTCCTTCGTCGCTACTCAGCCCGGCGGCTTGCGCTCCTCGCACCTCAGGGAGCGAGGGCAGCTCGTCGACTTCGATACGCTCCTTCGTCGCTACTCAGCCCGGCGGCTATCGCTCCTCGCACCTCAGGGAGCGAGGTGATCAGCTGGCGTGGCCGTTGCGGCTGCCAGTGTGGGAACCGTTGCGCTTCTCGCGGTTTCGGAAGAGGGACTCTTGGGCGAGGCTCGCGAGCAACACCGCGTCCTCGTCGTAGATCCGGCCGGTGTACATACCGCGGCCGCCGGAGGTGGACTCGGGAGACAGGTCCATCAGCATCCACCGGTTGGGGTCGCACTCCCGGTGTATCCACACGGTGTGGTCGATGCTGGGCAGGATGCCGACCTCCTTGACCATCGGGGCCTTCGACAGGCCGGTGCACATGTCGGAGATGAACACCAGGCCGCACGTGTGGAGGTTCGGGTCGGGGTTGGTCGGGTCGGGGTCCAGGGGTTCGGTGATGCGAATCCACAGACGTGTCGGCCAGCGGTGGTACTGGTCGGCGTCATCGGGGATGCGGACGTCGAGGTCGAGCATGCGCGGATCCTGGGGGACCGCGACCAGTTGGGCAGGGGACACCGTGGCGGGCATGTCCTCGGCCTGATAGTCGGCGCCCGACTGTTCGCGTTGGAAGGACGCCGCGAGATGCAGGATGTCGATCCCGTCCTGACTGGCGACGACTTGTCGTACGGAGTACCGGCCACCGTCGCGTTCTCGGGTGACCGTGAACGTGATCGGCTTCGTCGCGTCGCCGGGGACCAGGAAGTAACAGTGCATCGAGTGGGCCCGGCGATGGTCGGGGAGGGTGAGCGACGCGGCGCGCAACCCTTGCGCGGTGAGGCGACCGCCGTAGAGCCCGCGCGGGTCGTCGGCGCTGGCCGGGGCCGCGATGAACACGTCGTTGCCGGCGTCGGCGAGGTCGAGGGCCTGCGCGACGGTCGAGGCGATCTCGCCGGTGTGCGATCTCGGCGATCGCCGGTCCGCCGGATCGACGGCGACGTCGTCGGTCCCGCGCGCGTTCCGTGTGGTCATGGTCCCTCGCTCTCTGGTGTCCCCGCCTCGCCTGCCCCCGTCTCGGTTGTCCCGTCCGTGAGGGTCAGAGGGGAACAGCCTTGGCGATCGCGCCCGCGTCGACCTTGAGCTGGGAGCCGGTGACATAGCGGGACTCGTCCGAGGCCAGGTACACCACCGCGTTGCTGACATCGAGCGGGTCGACCCACGGCACCGGGATGGCGTTCATCACCGGGAAGGACAGGGACGCATCGTCCTTGGTGGGGGACTCCAGGTCGGGACGGAACATCCGGTACATCGCGTCGTTCTGCAGCATGTCGGTGTCGCAGTTGGCCGGATGCACCGCGTTGACGCGGATACCGCGCGGTGCGACGAGGATCGAGAAGTCCTGCACGAGTTGGGCGATGGCTCGCTTCGAGTAGCCGTAGCCGGCGCCGCCGGGGCCGGTCGCCGGGTTGTCGACGGAGCCCGGGACGAGTCCGGCGACCGAACCGATGCCGATCAGCGACGCTCCGTCGCCCAGGTGCGGATAGGCGGCGTTGAAGGTGTTGATAAGGCCGACGAGGTTGACGTCGACGACGTCGAGGAAGGTGTTCGGCGGTGTCTGGCCGAGCGGGCACACGCCGGCGTTGGCCACGACGATGTCGAGATGACCGAAGGCCTCGATGCCCGCGGCGACCGCCTCGTCGAGTGCGGCGCGGTCGCGGACATCGGCTGCGCGCGTGACGATCGACTGTCCGGTCTTCTCGACCAGACGTACTGTCTCGTCGAGGTCTTCCTGCGACGCGAGCGGATAGGTCATGTTCTCGACCGGGCGGGGCAGGTCGACGCCGATGATGTCGGCGCCTTCCTCGGCGAGTCGCACTGCGTGGCTTCGGCCCTGACCGCGCGCCACACCGGTGACGAAGGCTACTTTTCCTGCGAGTCGAGCTGACATGGTGGCTCCCGCCCTCCGATCAAAAGGTTAACTCTTTTGATTCATTAGACACCATGTCAGCCGACCGCAGTGGAGTTTCGGTCGAAGTCCGGTCAGGCGGCGGATCGCTCCAGCACGTGGATTCCGCAGGCCGAACCGAGACCGATGACATGCGCCAAACCGACTCGTGCTCCCTCGATCTGGCGATCGCCGGCCTCGCCACGCAGGTGATGACAGACCTCCCACACGTTGGCGATACCGGTGGCCGAGATCGGGTGTCCCTTCGATTCCAGGCCGCCGGAGACGTTGACCGGGGTCGTGCCGGTGCGCCACGTGGCACCGCTCTCGAAGAAGTCGACCGCATTGCCGGGTTCGCACAGGCCGAGGTTGTCGTAGTGGACGAGTTCGGCGGTGGCGAAACAGTCATGCAGCTCGACCAGATCGAGATCCGACGGGCCGATGCCGGCCAGCTCGTAGGCCTTCTGCGCGGCATTGCGGGTGAGGGTGTTGACATCGGGCAACACCTGGCAGGCTTCCTGCCAGGGGTCGGAGGTCAGGACCGAAGCCGAGATCTTGACCGCGCGGCGTCGTTGTTCGAGCGACAGCTTTGCCAGCTCACTGTCGCTGACCAGCACGGCGGCGGCCGCGCCGTCGCAGTTCGCCGAACACATCGACCGCGTGTTCGGGTAGGCGATCATGACGTCGTTCTTGATCTGCTCGGCCGACATCGACTTGGTGTACGCCGCAAGCGGATTCAGTGTCGAATGCTCATGGTTCTTCTCCGCGATGCGGGCGAAGAGGTCGAGCGGGACATCGGTGTAGTCGACTTCGTGCAGGTATTCCATCCCGACCTGCGCGAAGACGCCGGGCATCGCTTCGGTACCGACGCGTCCGTCGAGGCCGGTCACTGCGCCGAACCGGCCCTGAGGTGTCCATTCGTTGCCTGGCGACGGTTTGGCCCGACCGCCCAGGAGCCCCGCGCCGGCGAGTTTCTCGACGCCGACCGCGAGGGCATAGCGTGCCTCGCCGGCCTTGATGGCCATCACCGCGGTGCGCAGCGCGGTGGCCCCGGTCGCGCACGCGTTGCTGACGTTGTACACGGGGATGCCGGTCTGGCCGATCTGCTTCTGCAGCGCCTGACCGAAGCCCGGCGGTGCCATGAGGTTGCCTGCCGCCAGCATGTCGATGTCCGACATGGTGATCCCGGCGTCGGCGATCGCGGCCAGCGATGCCTCGGCGCCCAGATCGACCACGTCGCGATCGAGGTGTTTGCCGAACTTGGTCATGTAGATACCGAGAATCCACACGTTCTCCGCCATCAGACCGCCTCCCCGTTCCCGGACGTATCCGGTTCGAATCCGAAACCGGTTGCCTCCACGCCGTTGTCGTCGGTGCCGACGACGTATGTCGCCAGGCGCAACGGCATGCCCAAGGTGATGTTCTCGGGCGTCGGGTCGGTGTTGACGACGTTGCCCCGCACGTGCGTTCCGCCACAGTCGATCACGCCGGCGACGAACGGCACCGGCACACCGGGTGCTGCGAAGGACACGATCGTGTAGGTGCGCAGGGTCCCCGTGGTCGGGACGTCGACGTCGGCGAACTCGGTCCCGAAGCACGATGCGCAGGCGTTCCGGTGGTCGAAGTACCGCGCCGAACACTTCGTGCACTCGTGCGCGATGAGGTGGGGATGGTCGCCGAGGACGAGGTAGTCGACGATCGGTACGGCGCCCGGCGAGGCGTCGGAGGACGCCGGGGGTGCCGCGGTGGACGTGTCGGTCATGTGGAGTGGGTTCCTTTCGTGGTGCTGGTGTGCCGTCAGACGTGCCGGCCGCTCGCGGTCCAGAACTCGTCGCGGAGGGTGCGTTTGAGGATCTTCCCGGTCTCGGTGCGAGGCAGGGTGTCCCGGAACTCGACGCTGCGCGGGCACTTGTAGCGGGCGAGCCGGTCCTTGCACCATTCGATGAGCTCGGCGCCGAGGTCATCGGTGGTGGTCGCCGAATCCGCCGTCACCACCAATGCTTTGACCTGTTCGCCCCATTCGGGATCGGGGATGCCGATGACCGCGACGTCGGCGACTGCGGGATGGGCCGACAGCACTCCCTCGATCTCCGCGGGGTAGATGTTCACCCCGCCGCTGATGATCATGTCCTTGGCCCGGTCGCAGATGAACAGGTAGCCGTCGTCGTCGAGATAGCCGATGTCGCCGATGGTGAACGACCGGCCGCGGAAAGCCGACCTGGTGGTCTCCGGGTCGCCGCGGTACTCGAAGGTCGAGGTCGCCGACTCCAGGTAGACGTTGCCGATCTCGCCGGCCGGGAGTTCGTTGCCGTCGTCGTCGAGGATGCGTACGGCCATGCCCGCGACCGCGCGACCGACCGTGCCCGGCTTCTCCAGCCAGCGATGGGGTTTGGCGATCGTCGCCGCACCCTCCATGCCGCCGTAGGTCTCCCAGATCACCGGGCCCCACCACTCGAACATCTGCTTCTTGACCTCGAGCGGACACGGCGCGGCCGAGTGGGCGACGACCTTCAGGCTCGAGTGGTCGTAGCGGTCGCGCACCTCTTGGGGGAGGCGGAGCAACCGGACGAACTGGGTGGGCACCATGTAGGCCGTGGTCACCCGATGCTCGTCGATCATCCGCAGGGTGTCCTCGGGGTCGAACTTGGCCCCGATGGCCAATGCCTGGCCGACGTTCAGGGCGCCGAGATAGAAGCCCTGGCAGCCACCGTGATTCATCCCGGTGGACACGAGGTGGACGCCGTCGAACGGCAGGAACCGGAACGCGCGGCCGAAAGTGGACATGGCGTTCGCGGCCGCCGACGGTTCGAGCGCGGGAAGTGGACGCAGAACACCCTTGGGCTTACCGGTGGTGCCCGAGGAATAGGAGATCGCACCGCCGAGGACCCGGTCCGCCGGGAGGGTGTCCGGGTGGTCGGCGATCAGATCCTCGTACGGCAGGAACCCCGGGATGTCGCCGCCGACGGCGACCGCCAGCTCGAGGGTCTCCGTGTTGCCGACGTCGCTCATCCGATCGGCGAAATCGGGATGGACCGCCACGGCCACCGCGCCGGAGTGTTCGAGGATGTCGCTGAACTCGGCCGCCGACAGCGCGGGATTCAGTGCGAGATAACGGATTCCCATCTCTGCGCAGGCCAGCTGCCAGATCACCGGATCGACGTCATTGGGCAGCGCATAGGCGACGATGTCACCGGCGCCCAACCCGTTCGCGCGTAGGGCGTGTACCAGTCGATGGGCGCTCCCGGTCAACTCGCCGAACGTCAGCGTGCGCCCGCTCGGGGAGGCCACGATCGCCGGCTGGTCGGGATGATCCTCAGCGATCCACCAGACGCCGAGTCGGCGGTCCCACGGATGCTCCACGTCTACCTCCGTCATTCTCCGCCGGACGGCGGGGGTGAAATAGCTGGGTCGGTTGTCTGTTCAGGTCACCAGGTGGTTTCGATACGGCTCGTCGCAAGCTCCTCGCCTACTCAACCGGCGGCTGGGGGACGATCGCTCTCCGCCGGCCGAGTAGGCCCGAGGGGCTACCCGAGGTCCGTATCGAGGTCAGCGGCGTCGTCACCGGTAGGCGGGCGGATCGTTCCGGCGGGGCTGGGCGCGCCGGACCTCGGCGGGTTGGTTGCCGATGTGGGTGTACGCCATACCGTTCTGCAGTGCGGCGGTGCGGGTCATGTCGAGGGATTCCCAGATGGCGCGTACGGTGCCCTGGACCGCGACCGGATTGCGGGCCGCGATCGACGCGGCGATCTCGTGGGCGCGTGACCGCAGGTTCTCGCGATCCACCACCTCGGTGACCAGGCCCAGGCGCAGGGCGGTCTCGGCCGTGATCCGCTCCTCGGTGCCCATGAGTGCCCACCGCAGGACGTCGCCGAGGGGGACGCCGCGGTTCAGCATGCCGATCGGTTCGAGGGCCGAGACGATGCCGCCGTTGGCGTGCGGGTCGAAGAACTCGGCGTCGGCGGAGGCGATGATGATGTCGGATTCGTTGAGGAAGTACTGGGCCCCGCCGGCGGCCATGCCGTGCACGGCGGCGACCACCGGCTTCCACACACGGTGGTGGATCTTCGGCGACAGTGAGACGCCGGGATCGAAGGTGTTCCACACGTTGTCCTTGGCGAACCAGGAAGTCCCGCCCTTGATGTCGGCTCCGGTGGAGAAGGCGCGATCGCCGTTGGCCTGGATCACCACGGCGTGGACGGCGGCGTCGTCGCGAATCGTTTTCCAGGCCCATTCGATCTCCGCCGCCATCGCGTCGTTGAACGAATTCAGGGCCTCCGGCCGGTTGAGCGTGATGGTCGCGACGTGGTCGTCGGAGACCTCGTACTCGATGGTCGTGAGGGTATCCGGGGTCGTCGTGGTGTCTGAAGTGCCGAAATCAGTAGTCACAGTGCGTCTCCCGGCCCCCGCCCGGACCGGCGGGCGGATTCTCGAATGTGGCATAAATCATGTAACTCAATGTACTATCACTAGGCGTAAGCGCGAAGCTGAATGCTGGGAGCGATGCATGGGGAGTCTGGACGGCCGCGTGGCCATCATCACCGGGGCGGGACGCGGGATCGGGCGGGAACACGCGCTGCTGTTCGCCCGCGAAGGTGCGGAGGTCGTCGTCAACGATCTCGGTGGCTCGCGTGATGGCAGCGGTGCAGACGCCTCCGCGGCCCAGCGGGTGGTCGAGGAGATCCAGGCCCTCGGCGGCAAGGCGGTCGCCAATCATGACGACGTCGCCTCCTGGGAGGGGGCGGAGTCGCTGATCAACACCGCCGTCGAGACCTTCGGTGACCTGCACGTCCTGGTCAACAACGCCGGCATCCTGCGCGACCGGACCGTCGTCAACATGTCCGAGGACGAGTGGGACGCGGTCATCAATGTCCACCTCAAGGGGCATTTCGCTCCGCTGCAGCACGCCGCCGCCTACTGGCGCGGGCGCTCCAAGGTCGAACCGGGCGTCAAACGGGCGGTCGTCAACACCAGTTCCACCTCGGGTCTCTTCGGTCAGCCCGGCCAGGTCAACTACGGCGCGGCCAAGATGGGGATCGCGGCGATGACGATGATCGCCGCCGGCGAGCTCGCCCGCTACGACGTCCGCGTCAACGCCATCGCCCCCGCCGCGCTGACGCGTCTCACCGCCGGTCTGGCCGGCGTACCCGATCCGGAGAAGGGCGAGCAGGCCGGGCCGATGGATCCCGCCAACGTCTCACCGTTCGTGGGATACCTGGGAACCGAGAACTGTCCGATCACCGGACGGGTCTTCTTCGTCATGGGCAACAAGGTCAAGCTGTTCCAGCCGTGGGCGATCATCGACTCCATCGAGAAGCCGGGCGACGAGCGTTGGACGATCGCCGAGCTCGAGACCGCGGCCGCCCGACTGGCAACCGTTCCCTTCGACCTCGGGAACTGGCGGGACTGACCTGGCGGACCGCGAGGTCGGTCTTCCGCCCACAGCAGGCAACGAAAGGTGAACATCCCATGACCAGCGTCGCAACCCCGACCATGTCGGTGACCAACCTGGCCGATCCGGTGATGTACTACAACCCGTACCCGCGGTATGCCTACCTCCGTGAGAACGAGCCCGTCTCCCGACTCAAGGCCCCGATGATGGTGCGCGGCACCGGGTACATGGTGACCCGGCACGCCGATGTGCAGGCGCTGCACACCGACGAACGCTTCTCCACCGATTCGATGCGCTACGGCGGCGCGGCGCGTTTCAACTGGATGCTCCCGCAGACCCTCAAGTTGCTCAGCGAGACGATGGTCTTCAAGGACGACCCGGAACACAAACGTCTCCGCACGCTCGTCCACAAGGCGTTCACCCCGAAACTCGTTGCGGGGATGAGCGATCAGGTCACCGACATCGCGAACCAACTGGCCGACGAGCTGGCCCGGAAGAAGGATGTCGACCTGGTCGACGACTACGCGGTCGAACTCCCGCTGCGGGTGATCTCCTCGATGCTCGGTGTCAACGACGCCGACCGCGCGGAGTTCCATGACCTGGTCAACAAGATGACCGAGGACTCGGGTGGCGGTCCGATCGGCATGATCCGCCGCATGCCCGTCGCCAACAAACTGCTCAAGTTCATCCAGCATCTCGCCGACGAGGCACGCGCCCATCCTGACGACAACGTGATCTCGGCGATCGTCGAGGCCCGCGAGGACGGCGACCGCCTGACCGATCGCGAAGTCCTCGGCATGATCTTCCTGCTCCTGTTGGCCGGCCACGACACGACGTCGAACCTGATCAGCAGCAGCGCATTGGCTCTGGTGCGCAATCCCGACCAGCTCGAGGCGCTCCGCGACGACGAGGCGTTGTGGCCCACCGCCATCGAGGAGTTGCTCCGTTACACGACGCCGGTGGCGTGTGCCGCTCCACGCATCGCGATCGAGGACCTCGAGTTCGCCGGCACCCACATCCCTCGGGGCAGCCAGGTGGTCGGCATGATCATCTCCGCCAACCGCGACAAGGAGGTGTACGACGATCCGGAATCGCTGGACCTGGCCCGATTCCCGAACAAGCACATGTCCTTCGCCTTCGGCGCCCACTACTGCCTCGGGCATCACCTGGCCCGCCTCGAAGGTCGTGTCGCCCTGCGCACCCTGATCGAACGGTTCCCCTCCCTCGAGGTGACCGTCCCCGACACCGACCTGCGGTTCAAGGCGACGCTGTCGCTGCGCGGCCTGAAGTCGTTGCCGATGCGCGTGGGTGGGTGACTCCGGTGACCCAGACCTCCACGAAAACCGCCGACGCCGCCTTCGACCATCCGATCAAGGACGAGGACATCGAGAAGGCGAAACTGCTTCTCGGCCTCGAGGCGCCGAAGAGCATCGACGAGTTCTACTCCGTCGCAACGCCGGATGCGCTGCGGAACTTCACCCGCGCCTACGGCGACGACAACCCGCTCTACACCGACGCCGCCTACGGGGCCCGGACACGGTGGGGCAGTCAGATAGCGCCGCCGATGATGCCGATCGCATTGTCCCGCAAGATGCTCGGCGACCCGATCCCCGAGGACATCCGCCAGGCCACCAAGCGGTTGTTCTCCGGCGTCCATCTCTTCGTGTCCGGGCAGACCACCGAGTGGTATCGCCCGATACTGCCGGGTGACGAACTCTACGGCTTCGGCGGACTCGAATCGATCGAGGAGAAGACCAGCGAATTCGCCGGTCGCTCGGTGATCCGCGTCCTGCGTACCGTGCGCGTCAACCAGCGTGCCGAGGTCGTCTCCATCGACCGCGTCATCCTCATCGCCACCGAGCGCAAGAAGTCGCGCGAACGCGGTAAGAACATGAGCATCGAACCGGCGTCGTACACCGATGAGCAGATCGCCGAGATCGACGAGATCTACGCGGCCGAAGGCCCTCGTGGCGCGGAGAAGCGCTGGTTCGAGGATGTCGAGGTCGGGGAGAAGCTGCGACCGATGGCCAAGGGGCCGCTGACCCTGACCGATGTCATCTGCTTTCACTCCGGCGGTTACGGTTTCGCGCCGTACGGGATCGCCCACGGACGGCTCGGTTACGAGAACCGGCAACGAAAGCCCAAGTTCTACATCAAGAACCAGGCCGGCATCCCCGACGTTGCGCAGCGACTCCACTGGGAGAACGAGTGGTCGCAGTCCATCGGCAACCCGATGGCCTACGACTACGGCGTGACCCGAGAGTGCTGGCTCACCCACTTCGTCACCGACTGGATGGGCGACGACGGGTGGCTGGTCCGCCAGCACGACGAGATGCGCAAGTTCAACTACATCGGCGACACCCAGATCATCACCGGCGAGATCGTCGGCAAACGGGTCGTCGACGGTGTCGGCCACGTCGACCTCGAGTTCCGCGCCACCAATCAGCGCGGCGAGGTCACCGCACCGGCGACCGCAACCGTCGCGCTGCCCAGCCGTGAGCACGGCCCGGTGCTCCTGCCGAAGCCGTCGGAGTCGTTGGAGCGCACCGCCATCGAGATGATGGGCCGCCATCGGGAACTCCTCTACAGCGGCGGTTCGGGGGACACCGGTTCAGGACGGGCGGGTCGGTGACCGCATCGGTGAACGGCACGGCCGGGATCGCCGAACTCGCCGCACGACGCGGTGGACGGGTGATCGACACCGGAACCGAGGTCGTCGCGGCGTCGGTCGTCGACCGCGTCGGTCTGGTGATCCTCGACCGCTCGGAGCGGCGCAATGCGCTGCACCCGGGAATGTACGAGGCGGTGCCGCGTCTGCTGGTGGAGTTCGCCGCGAACCCCGAGATCGGGTGCGTCCTGATCACCGGCGCCGGCACCACGTTCTGTGCCGGTGGGGACGTGCGCCGCAAGGTCGAGAACGCCGGCGGCACCGTGGAGGAGCGGGCGGCCGGGCTCACCCACAACGCCCGGATCTCGACGCTCCTGCACGACATGCCCAAGGTCACCGTCGCCGCGCTTCCCGGTGCTGCCGTGGGGGCCGGCCTGTCCATCGCCCTCTCGACCGACCTCCGGATCGCGGCGTCGTCGGCGAAGCTGGTCGCTGGATGGGGTGACCTGGCGTTCTCCGGCGACTTCGGCGGAACCTGGTTCCTCACAAGGCTGTTGGGCCCCTCGCGGGCAATGGAGTTCCTGATCTCCGGTGAGCCGATGTTCGCGCCGCAGGCCCGGGACTGGGGCCTGGTCAACCGCGTGGTGTCCGACGCCGAGTTTGCCGAGGCGGCGCTCGACTGGGCGACGAAGATCGCCGCGGGGCCCCGGCAGGCCTGGGCCGCGACGAAGGGCAACGTGCTGCGCGCGGCCGAGATGAGTTTGTCCGAAGCGCTCCCGCTGGAGAGCGAACAAATGGTGAGATCGGGTATGACCGACGAGCACAAGGCTGCGGTGCGCGCCTGGATGGAACGGGCAGCCGCGCGCAGCCGGGAGGGTCGATGACGGCAGTCGAGGCGACCGAGAAGACGTCCCCGGAGAGAAAGACCGCCGATCCGTCGAAGCGGACTCCGAAGGGGCTGCCCGACGAGTTGCGGTCGTGGATCGTCGACGTGACCGGCGCCCGGGACATCACCACTCGGCAGGTGCCCGGCGGTGCGAGTCGCCAGGCATGGTTCGTCGACGTCCACGGTGGCACCGGGGACAGCAGCGCCGAACTGTTCCTGCGGTACGACCCTCGCGAACCCAAGCAGGGCAGCGCGTTCCACCCGCTGCCGGTGGAAGCCGAGATCATGTCGGCCCTCAACCGTGCCGGCGCCTGCGTGCCGCGCGTCGTAGCCGCCCACCCGACCCGGCAGGCAGTCCTGCTCGAGCGGGTCGGCGGCGAGACCTGGTTCTACCTCATCAAGGACGCCGACGAGCAGGTGGCCGTCGCCCGCGACTTCATCGGCAAGCTGGCCGCGATCCATCGCATCGACCCGCGCGGCCTCGACATCCCGTCGCTCGGCCCGGTGAAGTCGGTGTCGGAACACCTCGACGACGAGCTCGCCGGCATCCGCACGCGAATGGGACGTAAGTCGGCGCCGGCACCGTTGCTCGCGTTCTGCGTCGACTGGCTCGAACGCAACAAGCCCGTCTACGACGGCCCACCTGTTCTGGTGCAGGGCGACACCGGCCCCGGCAACTTCATGTACGCCGACGGCGCGGTCACCGCGGTGGTGGACTGGGAACTGGCACACCTCGGCGACCCGATGGACGACATCGCGTGGCTCTCGCTCCGCAGCGCTCAGGACCCGTTCACGCACTTCCCCGATCGTCTCGCCGAGTACGAGAAGCTGACCGGGAACACCATCGACGTCCAGCGGGTCTGGTACTACCGACTGCTGGCCGAGGCCAAGATGTCGACGTTCCACGACGGTGCCGACGATCGCCGGGGCGCTCTCGTGGTCGGTTCCCCCGATGCCGGGAACAGCATGATCTACGGGATGTTCCACCGGCGACTCCAGATCGAAGCGCTCGGACACGCTGCCGGACTGGACATGTCCCGACTCGACTTCGCGCCGAAACCAGGCGACGACGGAAACCAGCACGTCTTCGAGGCGACGCTCGAGGTGCTGCGAGCCGCCGCCAAGCAGGCCGGCGACCCACTCGCCGCACGCTGGACCAAAGGAGCCGCGCGACTGGTGAAGTACCTCAAGGAATGCGACCGGATCGGCGACGACCTCGACACCGACGAACGTGCCGAACTCGCAACACTTCTCGGGCACGAGCCGTCGACCATCGAGACCGGTCGCGCCGAACTGGCCCGTCGCACCATCGAGGGAACGATCGATGTCGGCGACTACGTCGCACAGATGTGGCGATCGGTCCAGCGCGATGACTACCTGATGCGGATCGCCTCGGGTGCGCTCTACGAACGCACCTGGCCGCCGCTCACCGACGACAGACAACAAGACCGAGACCGGGAGCCGCAATGAGCATCGCCTTGACCGAAGACCACGTCGAACTGGGTTCGGTGGTCCGCGATTTCACGATCGAGCGCAAGGTGCGCGCCGAGGCCCGCACCCTCTTCGACGCCTCCGAGGAGCAGCGGCCCACGTTCTGGACGGAGATCGCCGACGTCGGCTGGCTCGGTTTGCATGTCGCCGAGGAGTACGGCGGGTCGGGATTCGGCATCGCCGAACTCGTCGTCGTCGTGGAGGAACTCGGCCGGGCTGTGGCGCCGGGACCCTTCCTGCCCACCGTCATCGCCTCGGCTGTCCTCGGTCATGCCGACGAGCAGCTGCGCGGTCGGTGGCTTCCCGTGCTGGTCGACGGATCGGTCATCGCCGGCGTGGGGCTCGCGTCGTCGCTCGACGCCTCCGGCGACAGCATCTCCGGCACGGTGGGCGCCGTGCTCGGTGCGCCGCTCGCCGACATCCTCCTGCTCATCGACGGCGACGACGTGTTCCTCGTCGAGTCCTCCGCGAGCGGGGTCGAGGTCGAGACGAAGGCCAATCTGGACCCGACCCGTCGTTCGGGCAAGGTGACGCTGGCCGATACCCCGGCCACCCGGATCGCCGGGCTCGGTTCGACTGCACTGGCTCTCGCGTGGACCCTGGCCGCCGCCGAGGCAGTCGGCGGCGCACAGGACGCGCTGGAATCGGCAGTCGCATATGCGAAGGTCCGCGAGCAGTTCGGTCGGACCATCGGATCGTTTCAGGCGGTCAAACACCACTGTGCGAACATGCTCGTCGGCGCCGAGGCCGCGACCGCAGCCGTGTGGGACGCCGCCCGCGCAGCCGACGAGGGGGTGGAGGCGTTCGGCCTGACCGCCGCATCCGCCGCGACGCTGGCACTGCCGGCCTACTCGACCAATGCCGAACTCAACATCCAAGTCCACGGCGGCATCGGCTTCACGTGGGAACACGACGCGCATCTCCATCTACGTCGGGCAACGGTCCTCAAGGGGTTGTTCGGCGGACAGGAACCGGCCCGCGACGTCTTCACCTTCGCGGCGTCGGGGATGACCCGTGCCAACAGCCTCGACCTGCCGCCCGAGGCGGAGGAACTCCGCGTCCGCGTACGTGCCGACATCGCCGAGATCGCCGCGGCGGAAGACGAAGCCGCACAACGCGAGAAGCTCATCGAAACCGGTTACGTGATGCCGCACTGGCCCAAGCCGTGGGGCCGCGCCGCCGACGCCGTCGAACAGCTCGTCATCGAGGAGGAGCTGGCGGCGGCAGGGGTGAAGCGTCCCGAGTACAGCATCACCGGCTGGGTGATACTGACCCTTATCCAGCACGGAACCCAGGATCAGATCGACCGGTTCGTGAAGCCGGCCCTGCTCGGCGACGAGATCTGGTGCCAGCTGTTCTCCGAGCCCGACGCCGGCTCGGACGCGGCGGCGGTCAAGACCCGTGCGACGCGGGTCGACGGCGGCTGGAAGATCAACGGGCAGAAGGTCTGGACCAGCGGTGCGCACCTGTGCAAACGCGGTCTGGCCACGGTGCGTACCGATCCGGAGGCCCCGAAGCACAAGGGCATCACCGCGGTGTTGATCGACATGTCCGCGCCCGGCGTCGAGGTCCGGCCGCTGCGCCAGATCACCGGTGGCGCCGAGTTCAACGAGGTCTTCTTCACCGACGTCTTCGTGCCCGATGCCGACGTCGTCGGCGAACCCAACGACGGCTGGACCGTGGCCCGCGCGACCCTGGGCAACGAACGCGTCAGCATCGGCGGCGGTACCGCGGGCAGCGAGGGCGCCGCGACCTACATGCTCAAGCTCGCCGAGCGCTACGCCGACGGGGTCGAGGGCTCGACGGTCAAGATCGGCGAGTTCCTCGCAGTCGAGGATGCGCTGCGCCTGCTGAACCTGCGTCGGGTGGCCCGCTCGGTCGCCGACGCCGGGCCGGGGCCGGAGGGCAACGTGACGAAACTGCTCCTCGCCGAGCACATCGGGGATCGGGCGCGGCTGTCGGCCGAACTCATCGGTCCGGACGTCGCCTTCCTCTCGGGTGCCGGGAAGATGGCCGGGCTGCTCGTGCTGGCGGCACGCGGTATGTCGATCGCCGGCGGCACATCGGAGATCACCCGCAACCAGATCGCGGAGCGGATCCTCGGACTGCCCCGCGATCCGCTCAACCGGTGACGACGGACGGCCCGACGTCGGGGGACGGTCTGAGATTGCGGAGCATCCCCTCGGTCGTCGACAACGATCGCGCGTACTGGACCGCGGGTGCGGACGGGGTTCTGCGGCTGCCTTTCTGCGAGTCGTGCGGACGGTGGTTCTTCCCGCCGGCCGACACGTGCCCGACGTGTGGCGGTCCGGTCGGGTTTCGTGACACCCGCGGAACCGGCACCGTCTACACGTTCACGGTCAACGTCCAGCGCTACCGTCCCGATCTCCCGACTCCGTATGTGATCGCCCTGATCGAACTCGACGACCAGGCAGGACTTCGGGTGCCCGGCAACGTGGTCGGTTGCGAACCCGACGACGTGAAGATCGGCATGCGCGTCGAAGTGTCGTTCGAAGCGGCCACGTCGCGGAACGAACCGGATGGTGGGCTGTTCGTCCCCGTCTTCACCCCCACCGACAGCGGAACCGGTGCGGACTCGGGAGGGGATCGTCGATGAGCCCGTATCCCGAACAGGACGCCATCATCTCGGGGATCGGCATCTCCGACATCGGCCGCAAGACCGGTACGCCGGGGATCGATCTGACGATGCAGAGCGTGCGGGCGGCGATCGCCGACGCGGGGTTGCAACCCTCGGACGTCGACGCGATCCTCACCCTGGGTGACGTGCCGGCCACCGAGACTGCGCAGCAGCTGGGCATCGAACCGGAGAAACTCGGCGGTCCGTACGGTGATGCGGGGCTGCTGGCGCCGGTGCAGCAGGCCGCGATCGCGGTCGGGGAGAGGCGGGCCCGACACGTGCTGGTCTATCGGACGGTCCAGATGATGGGCGGCACCGTCGACCGGCCCGAGCGATCCGGTGGCAAGCCCCGGCCTCGTCGCGATCCCCGGCCGGTGATGAGCGACGTACCCTATCTCCTTGCTGCCGACGCATACTCCGCGGCCAACTGGCTGGCGATGCACTGTCGTCGGCACATGTACGAATACGGCACCACGCGCGAGCAATTGGGTGCGATAGCGCTCAACGCCCGCGCGAATGCGGCACTCAACCCGGCAGCGGTGTTCCGTGACCCGATGACGATGGACGACTACCTCGGTGCCCGCACCGTCTCGACACCCTTCGGCCTACTGGATTGTGATGTCCCGGTGGACGGTTCGATCGCGGTCGTGGTCTCCCACCGAGACCACGAGTCGTCGGCGCCGAACCCGGCGATACGTTTCGCCGCGATCGGCGGCGCGAGCGGGGTCGGGGGATGGACCCAGCGGGCCGACTACCCGAAGATGGCGGCGACCGAAGCGGCGGCGCAGCTGTGGAGCCGGACCGATCTCACCCCGACGGATGTGGACATCGCCGAACTCTACGACGGCTTCACGTTCCTCACTCTCGCATGGCTGGAGGCCCTCGGCTTCTGTGGGGACGGTGAGGGCGGACCGTTCGTCGAGGGCGGCAGCCGGATCGGGCGTGACGGGCAGTTGCCGCTCAACACCTACGGCGGGCAGCTGTCGGCAGGACGAATGCACGGCTACTGGGTGCTGCACGAGGTGTGCCTCCAGCTGCGCCGCCAGGCCGGGGAGCGTCAGGTGACGAAATCCCTCGACGTCGCCGCGGTGTCCGTCGGGGGCGGGCCCATCGCCGGGTGTCTGCTGCTGACCCGCTGAGTTTCCACGAGCGTCGAGAGAGATGAGGAACATGACCACGCTGCCGGAGGAGATCCGCACGACCGCGCGCGATCACGGTGCCACCGAAGTCGTGTTCCACAGTGCGGTGCGCCCGGTCGAGACGATCACGCTCGCCGACCTCTACGAGCAGGCCACCGCCGTCGCGGCTGGTCTGCGTTCCCGTGGCGTCGGTCCCGGCGATGTGGTGGCGATCCAGCTGCCCAACTGGCGCGAATGCGTCGTCTCGCATTCGGCGGCATGGCTTCTCGGCGCGACGGTGCTGCCGATCGTGTCGATCTACGGGCCGTCCGAGCTGTCGTTCATTCTGCGGCAGTCGGCGGCGAAGGTCTACATCGGACCGCGGACCTGGCGTGCGCGGGACTGTTCACCCTTGTTCGACGCCGCGTCGGAGATCCCGACGATGCAACACCTGTTCGTGGTCAACACCCCGGGGGAGGCCACGTCGGATCGGTGGACCGATTTCGGTGAGCTCCTCGGTCAACCTGCCGCGGGTTTCGAGCCGTACACGCCCGCCTCACCGGACGAACGCGCATTGCTCGTCTACACATCGGGGACCACCGCGGACCCGAAGGGTGTGCAGCACAGCCACACCACCCTGATCGCCGAGGTCCGCTCCATGGAGGAGCATCGCTGCACGGGGGAGCAGACCAGCTGCCTGGCGGCGTTCCCGTCGGGCCACGTCGCCGGCGTCCTGGGCATCCTGCGGCTGCTGGGGCGCGGGGCGACGGCCGTCCTCATGGACGCCTGGGACCCCGCGGTGGCCGCCGAGCTCGTGGCCACCCACCGCATCGAGTCGTCGGCGGGCGCGCCGATCCACCTCGCGGGAATCCTCGAGGCTGCGGATCGAGCCGGTCTCGACGTGTCCTCCCTGACCGAGTACACGACGGGTGCCGCCAATGTCGCGGCCGAATTGATCCGGCGTGCAGATGGATTCGGAGTCCGAGCCTTCCGGTGCTACGGGTCGACCGAGCATCCGACGATCTCGTCGGGTTCTCCCGGCGATCCGCTCGACAAGCGCGCCAACACCGACGGCCGCATCACGCCGGGCACCGAGGTGCTGATCGTCGACGAGAACGACCAGCCCGTCGAGCCCGGTGTCGACGGCGAGATCCTCTGCCGTGGGCCCGAACAGTTCCTCGGCTACACCGACGCGACACTCGACACCACGAGCTTCGCCGACGGTTGGTTCCGCACGGGAGACGTGGGGAATCTCGACGCCGACGGCTATCTCACCATCACCGACCGCAAGAAGGACATCATCGTGCGCGGCGGCGAGAACATCTCGTCGAAGGAGGTCGAGGACACACTCTTGTCGCACCCGGCCGTCGCCGAGGCTGCCGCCATCGGGATGCCCGACGAACGGTACGGCGAGAAGGTCTGCGTCTTTCTCGTTCTGCGGGACGGTGGTCGCCTCGATCTCGACGCGATCCGCGACCATTTCGCAGGTGCAGGGTTGGCGCGCCAGAAGATGCCCGAGCGGCTCGAGATCGTCGACTCCCTGCCGCGCACGGCCAGCGGCAAGGTGCGCAAACCCGACCTGCGCGAACAGATCCGGGCGTTGCTCGCGGAGGCGTGAGCCGCCGCAAAGTCGCGTCTCCGGATTGATGTCGCGTGCGATCTCGATCGGGTCCCGCGACGTCAGCTGTTGTCGCACAGACGGATTGATGTCGCGGGCGACTTCGTTTAGGTGGCGCCACCCTTGCTCCCTGAGGTGCGAGCGCAGCGAGCCACGAAGGGTGGCCACGTCTCCTCACCAGCCCTTCGTGGCTCGTCGCTTGCGCTCCTCGCACCTCAGGGAGCGGGTGGGGGGCGTCCGTACTTCGGGGGAGCGGGTGGGGGGCGTCCGCACCTCGGGGGAGCGGGTGGAGGGCGTCCGTACCTCGGGAGCGAGTGAGGGCGTCCGTACCTGGGGGAGCAGCGGGGTCTCTCAGCGAGCGGCGGGGAGCGCCTCGCGGAGTCTGCGCCGCAACAGTTTTCCTGACGGCGTGCGCGGCACCTCGTCGATGAACGCCATCGAGCGGGGTTGTTTGAAGCCGGCGAGGTGGACTCGGCAGTGCGCAATCAGTTCGTCGGTGATCGCGTCGCCGGGTTCGACGCCCTCGGCGAGTTCGATGACGGCGTGGACCCGTTCGCCCATCTCGTCGTCGGGGACGCCGATGACGGCGACGTCGGCGACCGCGGGATGGATGACGAGCGCGGACTCGATCTCCTGCGGGTAGATGTTGACGCCGCCGGAGAGGATGAGGTCGCTGCGCCGATCGGACAGGTAGAGGTAACCGTCGGCGTCGAGATGGCCGAGGTCGCCGATGGTCTGCCAACCGCGGGCGTTGCGGGCGTCCTGGGTCTTGGCGGGGTCGTTGAGATAGCGGAACTCTCGGGTTCCGGAGAAGAACACCGTCCCGATCTCGCCGATGGGGAGTTCGTCGCCCGCGTCGTCGAGGATGTGGACCGTGCCGTAGACGGCTCGGCCGACCGAGCCGGGATGGTCCAGCCACTCCGGTGAGGTGATGGCGGTCATCCCGTTGCCCTCGCTGCCGGAGTAGTACTCGAAGAGCACCGGCCCGAACCACTCGATCATCTGCTGCTTCACCGGGACCGGGCACGGTGCTCCCGCGTGGACCACCAGCCGAAGCGACGACACGTCGAAGGCCGACCGGACCCCCGGATCGAGTTTCAACAGCCGCACGAACATCGTCGGGACGAACTGGGCATGTGTGACGCCGTGCGCCTCGATCGCGCTGAGGCACTCGCGCGCGTCGAACGACGGCATGAGCACGACCGTCGCGCCCTGGCGCTGCATCGCGAGCGACCACCCCAGTGGTGCAGCGTGATACAGCGGAGCCGGGCACAGGTAGACCGTCGACGAGCTGACCCCGTACGCCGGCATCATCGCGTCGAGCGGCAGGCCCGTGCCGAACGGCGGGAAGTCGTGGGTGGGTTCGATGCCCTTGGGTCGACCGGTGGTGCCCGACGAGTAGAAGAAGTAGTAGCCCTCGATCGGCTCGTGCGGCGGTGCCGACGCGGGAGGGCTGTCGACGATGGACTCGTAGTCGACATGCCCGTCGATCGGGCCGCCGACGGCGATGGCGGTCTCCACCCGGGAAGCCCCGACACGGATCTTCGCGGCGAGCTCTCCGGCACCCACTCCGGAGATGAGAATCCGTGCGCCACAGTCCTCGACGACGTACTCGGCCTCCGCCGCGGTGAGGTGCCAGTTGACCGGTGTGTACATCAGACCGCAGCGTTGTGCGGCCCACGCGACCTCGAGGAATTCAGGTCGGTTCTCCATCACGATGGCGATGTGGTCGCCCGGGCACAGTCCCTGCGCGGCGAAGAAGTCGGCGAACCTCGTCGAGCGCCGGTCCAGGTCGGCGAAGGTGACGCGTGCCGAACCGTCGGCCAGGACGATCGCATCCTTGTCGGGATGGGTCGCGGCGACCTCACGGAGGTTCATCGCGTCTCCAGGAGTGCGCACAGCAGTTCGTGGTGATGGTCGGCGTCGCCGTAGAGGGCGGCGTTCGCGCGCGCCCGGCGGATGTAGAGATGCAGGTCGTGCTCCCAGGTGAAGCCGATGCCGCCGTGCACCTGTAGGGCCTCGCCGGCCGTTTTGCAGATCGATTCGGACACAAAGGCCTTCGCAACGCTCACCGCCTTCGCCGTCTCGGGTGACGTGCCTGCCTCGTCGGCGTCGAGCGACATCGCCGCGTGCAGGGTGGCGGCGCGGGAGGCCTGCACCCACATGCGCATGTCGGCGCACTTGTGCTTGACCGCCTGGAAACTGCCGATCGGCACGCCGAACTGCTCGCGGGTCTTCGCGTACTCGACCGAGGTCTCGAGGAGATACTCACCGACCCCCACGAGTTCGGCGCAGGCCAGCACTGTCATCAGGCGTAGTGTCCGTTCGATGGCCGCACGGGCGGTGTCCGGGGAGCCGAGCATCGCCCCCTGATCGATGTGGACATCGTCGAGGGTGATGTCGTCGAGTTCGCGGGTGATGTCGAGGGATTCGATCCGCCGGATCTTCACCCCCGATGTGTCGCGGGGAACCAGGAAGCGGGCGGGGCTGCCGTCGAGTACCGCGTCGACCAGCAGGACATCTGCTGCCGACGCATCGGCGACGGTCACCTTCTCGCCCGTCAGGCGATAACCGGAGTCGGCAGCCACTGCGGTGGTCTGCAGTGCATCGACGGTCGGGGAGCGGTGCGGTTCGGTGAACGCCCAGGCCGCTGACGAATCGCCGCTGATCAGGGCGTCGACCTGGGCGGCGTGATGGTCGGTCCCGGAACGCAGGAGCGCGTCGAGCACCGCGACCGTCGGCATGAACGGGGACGCGGTGACGAATCGGCCGTGCTCGACGGCGACGACGGCCAGGTCGACGACACCCTGTCCGAGTCCGCCGGCCTCTTCCGGAGCGGCCAGCGCGGACCAGCCGAGTTCGGTTCCCTGACGCCACAATCCGGCGTCGAAACCGGCCGGCGAATCCGCGACGACACGCGCGGAACCGGGATGACTCTGCAACAGTGAGCGAGTCGAATCCCGGATCGCACGTTGCTCGTCGGTCAGCTCGAAATCCATCAATCCTCCGTGCCGTGCGGCAACGTACCGATACAGTTTACTCATTGAGACACGTCACAGTGTAGACAGAACAACATCTCCCCGGGAAGGTTTCACCGTGAGACTCGGTCAGGACCCCGAACTCGACGACCTCCGACGGCGCGTACGTGAACTGTGCGCCGAGCAGGGCCCGAAGCGATCCCAGAAGGCGGGGGTGCGAGCGCCCGAGGCGTCGGAGATTCCCGCCCTGCGGAAATGGACGGCCGAGCTGTACGGTCGGCAGCTCCTGGGGGTGACCTGGCCGGAGGAGTGCGGCGGGCTACCCGACCCGCATCCGCGGCACGAGGCAGTGGTCTCCGAGGAACTGGCGAAGGCGGGGGCGCCGATGCCGGTCGGCGGCGGGCTCCTCGCGGCCAGTGCGATCATCGACTTCGGCACCGAGGAACAGAAGGCGTTCTATCTGCCGCGGATCCGATCCGGCGAACACATCTGGTGCCAGCTGTTCAGCGAACCGGGTGCGGGCAGCGACCTCGCCGGTCTGCACACGCGGGCTCGGCGCGAAGGCGACCACTACATCGTCGACGGTCAGAAGGTGTGGACGACGAACGGACACCACGCCGATTGGGGGTATCTGCTGGCGCGCACCGATCCTGATGTGCCGAAACACAAGGGGATCACGGCTTTTGCCATCGACATGAAGAGTCCTGGCGTACAGGTCCGGCCGCTGCGTGAGATCACCGGGACCGCGGACTTCAACGAGATCTTCCTCGACGGCGTCGAGGTGCCGGTGGAAAACGTCATCGGTGAGGAGAACAAGGGCTGGATGGTCACCACTTCCAGCCTCGCGCGGGAACGGTCGAGTGCCGGCGGCGGTGTGACACTGTTCCGTGCGCTCGATGACCTGGTCGATCTCGTCTCGTCGACGACACGAGATGACGAGCGGTTGATCGACCGCGGCGAGGTGCGGCGCGAGGTCGGCCGGCTCGCGGCTGCCGTGCACGTCAACGCGCTGTTGTCGGCGTACGGCGAATCCCGGTCGGTTGCGGGTACGAGTGACGCCGCGGATGCCGCGCTGTCGAAGATCTTCTTCGGCGAGGTCAATCTGGCTGTCGCCGAGTACGGCATGTCGGTCCAGGCAGGCGATTCGGTCCGCGTCGAAGGGGATCCTGCAGCACTCGCCGGCGGCTGGTGGCAAGACGCGTTCCTGTACGCCCGCGCGTTCACGATCGCCGGCGGAACCAACGAGGTGCTGCGGAATCTGGTGGCCGAACGGGGTCTCGGTCTGCCCCGTTGAGATGTTCTCCCGGTTGCCGGCCGGAGTTCGGGACGGACGATCACCCCGATTCGCCAATGTGACTTGCCTCTCACGACAGAGCTGATACCGTGCAATCAGTTAGATGGATTACCCGATTGGACAGCTGTTGATCGGGTGACCACGGGTCATGATCGGAGCTGAGTTGACCGGGGGAGACGACAGCATCGCGACCGGCCGGACCGCACCGCGACCCGGACCGGCGACGTTCCCGACGGACGTCCGAACCAGCAGCGCTACAACGGAAATCGCGGAGTGGTCCGCGGGTTACGTGCGCCGCCACCCCGGTCAGTCGTTCATCACCGTCGGTGAGCAGATCAAGCTGGGGATCGAGACCTTTCGCCACCTCTTCACCGATCTGGTTCGCGGTCGCTTTCCGCTCGAGGCCTTCATCCGCGAGTCGGTGTTCATGGCCAACACCGCTCTGCTGCCCACCTTCTTCGTCGCGATCCCGATCGGCGTCACCCTCGCGATCCAGTTCAGTCTGCTCGCCGGTCAGGTCGGCGCGACCTCACTCGCCGGCGCGGCGAGCGGCCTGGCGGTCATCCGGCAGGGTGCGCCATTGGTCACGGCCCTCATGATGGCCGCCGCGGTCGGGTCGGCGATCTGCGCCGACCTCGGGTCGCGCACGATCCGGGAGGAGATCGACGCGATGCGGGTGATGGGTGTGTCACCCGTCCGCCGGCTCGTCGTCCCGCGCCTGGCGGCCGCGATGGTCGTCGGCACCGCGCTCACCGGCATCGTGACCTTCGTCGGCTTCCTGGCCGGCTACCTGTTCAACGTCTACGTCCAGGACGGCGCACCGGGTAGTTTCGTGGCGACCTTCGCTTCGTTCGCCACCGTCGGCGACATGGTCCTCACCCTCGTCAAGGCGCTGGTCTTCGGCATGATCGTCGCGATCGTCGCCTGTCAGAAGGGCCTGGCAACCAGTGGTGGCCCAGCGGCAGTGGCGAATTCGGTGAACTCCACCGTGGTCGGCTCGATCATGCTGTTGATGCTCGTCAATGTGCTCTTCACGCAGATGTACGTGATGGTCTTCCCCAGGGCGTCCTTCTGATGAGCGCACTCAAGGCGGCCGCGCCGTATTACCCGCCCGGCGTCCGGCCTCTGGCCTCGATCTACGCGTCGATGACACGACCCATCCGTCTGCTCGGGCACATGCTGTCCTTCCTCGGCCGCGCGATCGTGGGAATCCCGGCGATGTTTCGGCACTACACGAGAGAGTTCCTGCGCATCCTGTCGGACGTGACCTGGGGCAACGGTTCGCTGGTCGTCGGCGGCGGTACCGCGGGCGTCATCCTCGTCCTCGGGGCCAGTGCCGGCGCGATCGTCGGGATCGAGGGGTACAACGCGCTGCGCATGCTGGGCCTCGGTCAGGCGACGGGCCTCATCTCGGCGTCGGCGTCGACGCGTGAGCTCGCGCCGATCATGGCGGCCCTGGCATTCGCCTCCCAGGCCGGTTGCCGCTTCACCGCCCAGCTCGGTGCCATGCGGATCACCGAGGAGATCGACGCGATGGAGACCCTCGCCATCCGCTCGATCCCCTACCTGGTGACCACCCGGCTGGTGGCCTCGATCGTCGCGGTCATCCCGCTGTTCGTGATGTGTCTGGTCCTGAGCTACGTGGTCGTGCAGGGTGTGGTCGCACTCGCCGGTGGTGTGTCGATCGGCACCTATCAGCATTACTTCCACCTGGTGATGGCCGGGCCGGACATCATCTACTCGGTCATCAAAGCCGTTGTCTTCGTATCCATCACGACGACGATCCAGTGCTACTACGGCTACTACGCACGCGGTGGCCCGCAGGGTGTCGGGGTCGCTGTCGGACGCGCGATGCGACTGGGCATCAGCGCCATGATCGTCGTCAATCTGCTTTTGACGCTGGCTTTCTGGGGTGTCAGCTCCGGTTCGAGGCTCGGCGGATGAGCCCACGGACGATCTCCCTCGAATCCGAGGCCGGGGGGCCGACGGACCGGGCCCTGCTGTTCCGCGGGCTGATCGGCGTCGTGGTGATCGCCGCCGTCGTGGCCGCTCTGCTGTACAAGTCGACCGGCGGTCTCGACGACCGCGTGACCGTCACCGCCCTCCTCGTCGACGTCGGCGACGGCATCCCCACCAAGTCCGACGTGAAGTTCCGTGGCAGTCTCGTCGGCATCGTCACCGGCGTCGAACCCGGCGCGAACGGCGAACCGAACCGGGTTGCGCTCTCGCTCGATCCCCGGAGCGCCCAGGCGATCCCGAGCACGGTGACCGCGCGCGTGGTGCCCAGCAATGTGTTCGCCGTGTCGTCGGTGCAGCTGCTCGACCACCCTGACCAGGGCGGGCGTCCATTGCAGGACGGTGACACCGTCGAAGCGGACACGAGTCGGTCGACGATCGAACTCCAGACGGTCCTGACCAAGCTGCGTGACATCGTCGACGCCATGGGACGCGACCGCCGCGACGACACGGTCGGCGTGCTCGCCGCGCTCGCCACCGCCACACGTAGCCAGGGATCGGAGATCCGCACGGCCGGCGGGCAACTCGTGACCATCATGACCGAGATGAACCGCGCGATCGACGACGGGGAGACCCGTTCGCGGCTCAGCGAACTCGTGACCGCCATGGGTGGCCTGCAGCGGTCCGCGCCGGACCTGCTCGACGCCGTCCATCACGCCATCGTGCCGATGCAGACCGTCGCCGAGAAGCAGGCTGCACTCACCGATCTGCTGAGCGCCGGCCAGCACACCATGGCGACCTCGGAAACCGCCCTGGGCAACAACACCGACCGGATGATCACAATCACCAGCTCGCTCGCCCCCGTCCTCGACGTGTTCGCCGACGGTGGTGGCGCGCTGCCGCCGATCACGGTCAAGATCGCGAACCTGTCCGAGAAGTTCATGACCGAGTTCTGGGATCCGAAGAAGCAGCGCGGCACCGGCCACTTCGTCTGGGCGCTCACCCCGCACCGAATGTACTCGCGTGCGGACTGCCCGCGGTACGGGGAGATGGCGGGCAACTCGTGTCAGTGGGGGCCGGCCACGGTAGAGCGCCCGACGCTGCCACAGGTGCTGCAGCCGAGGAACTTCCGGCCGCCGGCCGCACTCATGGGCGGGAACGTCGGACCGGTCGGCAGTCGTGCCGAGATCGAGGCGCTCCGAAAGCTGTTGGGGCCGGGCGCCGACGAGGTGACCTCGCTCCTGTTGGGTCCGCTGCTGCGCGGCAGTGACATCAGGGTCGAGCAACCGGGGCGGAAGCCAGGTCAGGAGTCCGAACGCGAGCCGGGGCAGCGGACGGAGGGAGGGCGATGAGCTATCGCAGGTCGATCATCTGGCTGTCGGTGTTCCTCGTCGTCGCGATCATGCTGACGTGGACGATCATCAACACCCTGCGTCGCGACATCTCCGGTCCGACATCGTCGTACTCGGCGGTCTTCACCGACGTGTCCGGACTGCGGGCCGGCGACGACGTCCGCATGGCTGGTGTGCGGGTCGGCCGCATCGACTCCATCGAACTCGACGGCAACCTGGCACGCGTCCGCTTCCGCATCGACTCCCGTCAGGACCTGAGCGGCAACACCAAGGCCGCGGTGACCTACCAGAACATCATCGGCCAGCGTTACCTCGGACTGTCGTTGGGACAGTTCGACTCTCCCGCACCGCTGGAACCGGGCGGCGAGATCCCGGTGGACCACACCGAGCCGTCGTTCGACATCTCCGCATTGCTGAACGGTTTCGAACCGCTCTTCAGCGTCCTCGATCCGGACAAGGTCAACGACCTGTCGAGCTCGCTCGTCGGGGCGCTGCAGGGTGAGACCGGCGCGATCACCCGGTTGCTGGCGCAGACCTCCTCGCTCGCCGAGTCCTTCGCCGGACCCGACGCCTTGCTCGGCGACGTCATCACCGACCTCGGGCAGGTCTTGACCGGGCTGTCCCGGCAGACCGGCGGTCTCCAGGAGGTCATCGGACGCGCCCAGGAGATCTTCGAGGCGTTCGCCGCGCACCGTGAGGATCTGGTCGGTACGGCCGACGTGATGACGGAAGTGGGGGGTCGCCTCGCGGAGATCGCTTCGGACACCGCGCCGTCGATGGACGCCTTCCTCACCCGTCAACCGGGATTCCTCGCCCACTTCGCGGCGCGGAAGTCCGAGTTCGAGTACCTGGGCGCCAACGTCCCGCTGCTGCTGAAGGGCATGGCCCGCGTCAGCCAGGAGGGCAGCTTCCTCAGCGCCTACGTCTGTGACCTCAACCCGGCAGACTTCGTCCCCTTTCTCACCCCGCTGGCCCCCGCGATCGTCGCCGCAGCGACGCCCGGCGGGAAGCCCAAGTACTCACCGATCTGCCGGCCATGAAGACGTCAGGGAACCGCCGCATGACCGAACGATCGCCACGAAAGCCGATCGCCGAGTGGAATTCGCTGTACCTCGGCATCGGAGGCGTGGGTGCACTCGTGCTCGTCGTCGCACTCGTCGTCGGGATCAGCGCCATCGACGTCGGCCGGAAGAGCGTCGAGGCCGAGTTCGCCCAGGCCGGTGAGATACGGACCGGCGATCAGGTGACCCTCGCCGGCGTGCCGGTGGGCGAGGTCAAGGGATCTCGACTCGACGGGGACCGCGTCGTCATCTCGATGAACATCGACCGCGGAATCCGTCTCGGCAACGACACCAAGGCAGCGATCAAACTGACCACCATCCTCGGATCCCGCTACATCGCGATCACCCCCGAAGGGTCGGGGTCGTTGGAGGGCGACCGGATTCCGTTGCGCAACACGCAGGTTCCCTACGACCTGCAGGACACGATCGAGGATGCGACCACCAACTTCGAGAAGGTCGATGCGGGCGGTCTCGCCGACGTCATGACCACGCTGTCGACACAGCTCGAAGGAGCACCGGACGTGGTCCCGGAGGCGATCTCCACCGCCCACACCCTCTCGGAGATCATCGCGACCCGACGCACCCAGCTCGGTGAACTGATCACCGGCGCCGAACGCGTCACCACGGTCATCCGGAACCAGGAGGCCAACATCGGATCACTGATGGTGCAGGGCCGGAACCTTATGGTCGAGTTGACCCGCCGCCGCGACGCCGTCACCGGGATGTTCAACGCCACCACGGCTCTCGTCGCGCAGCTGCACCGCATCACCGTCGTCAACAGGCCTGCGCTCGACGCGCTCATCGAAGACCTGAACGGGATGCTCGGCGCGCTCGCCCGCCACGACGACCTGCTGCGCAACACGCTCGAGGCGCTGCCGCTCCCGGTGCGCAACTTCACCAACGCGACCGGCGCGGGCAACTACGTCGACTTCACCGGGCCTGCCGGCTTCCTCATCGACTCGTGGATGTGCGCGCTGAGCGGACGAGCCGAGCAGGTCGGGCGTGCACCGTACTTCGAGGACTGCCGATGAGACGACCACGCATACGGACCCTGGTGGTGATGACGGCGATCGCCGTCGCGGTCGCGGCCACGATCGCCGCGATCTGGAACCCGTCGTCGGGCGCCCACCGGATCGTCGCGCAATTCGACAGTGCCGCTGGCCTGTACGAGGGCAACAAGGTCGCGGTGCTGGGGATCACCATCGGGCACATCACCGACATCAGTCCCCGCGGCACCGTCGTCGACGTCACCATGGAGGTCGACGAGGACGTGACCCTGCCGATCGACGTGAAGGCGGTCGCGGTGTCGTCGTCGGTCCTCACCGACCGGCACGTCGAACTCACCCCGGCCTACACCGGCGGGCCGAAGCTGTCGAGCGACGCGTTCCTGTCGCTCGACCGGACCCGGACGCCCATCGAGTTCGACCGCCTGCTCACGATGACCGACAACCTGGCCGGGCAACTCGGAGGGGACGGCAAAGGCGGCGGACCGATCGCCGACATGCTGTCGGTGACCTCGGAGTCGCTGGACGGCAACGGGCCCGCGCTCCGCGACGCACTGGGGCAATTGTCGAAAGCCCTACGCACCGGGGCCGATCCCAGCGCCACCCGCGAGGCGATCGTGAAACTCGTGGACAACCTCGACGTCCTCACCGAGGCCGCCGCGAACAACGACAAGACCATCCGTGAGTTCGGCGGCAGCCTCCGCGCGATGAGTCAGGTCATCGCGGATCAGCGACTGGGGCAGGGCAACACCGGCGCGAAGCTCAACCAGATCCTGACCAAGACCTCCGAACTGCTGAAGGAGAACAGGGTTCCGCTGCGGAACGCGGCGCGCGACGCGACGACCGTCACCGGGACGCTGGCCGACTACCAGCGCGAGCTGTCCGAGTTCCTGAACCTCACACCGACGCTGATGAACAACGCCTACAACGCGATCGATCAGCCGAACGGCACCATCCGTGTGCACACCTTCGCCGACCGCATCCTCTTCGACCAGCAGGTACTCAAAGAGGTCTGCAACCTGGCGAACCTGAAGGACCTCGGATGCAACACCGGGAAGCCCCAGGACTTCGGTCCGGACTTCGGGGTGACCGCCATGTTGGCGGCGATGGCGGGGGTCGGACAGAGATGAACACAGCAGAAACGAACGTGGCGAGGCGAATTCATCGAAGCGGCGTCGCCGCGTTCGTGCTCCTGCTGACGTGCGTCCTCACCGGCTGCTCGGTGGGACTCGGACAGCTCCCGCTCCCGGCGCCCGGGACCAGCGGCGACGGGTTCGCGTTGAAGGCACAGTTCGACAACGCGCTGAATCTCCCGGCCGAGGCGAAGGTCCGGCTGCTCGGTGCCGACGTGGGGTTCGTGGAGTCGATGGAGGTCGACGACTATCTCGCCGAGGTCGGCATGCGGATCGCCGACGGCACCCGCCTGCCGGACGGCACGCGCGCCGAATTACGTTCGGCGACACCACTCGGCGACGTGTTCGTCGCTCTCGAACCGCCCGCCGAACCCGAGCCCGGGACCGCCCTCCTCGGAGACGGTGACGTCATCCCGCTCGACCGCACGTCGGCGGGCGCGACGGTCGAGGAGGTGCTGTCGACGGCCGCGATGCTGGTCAACGGCGGTGCCATCCGCAGCCTCACCGACATCGTCAACGGTCTCGGCGAGTCCCTCGGCGACGACGGGCAACAGCTCGGAACACTTGTCCGCCAGTCGACGGTCCTGGTGTCCTCGCTGTCGAAACGGACCGATGAGATCGAGGCCGTGCTCGGCTCTGCGAGTCGCCTGGCGTCGACGGTGTCGGCCCGGCAGCAGACCATCGACTCCGCGCTGGCAGCGGCCGGCCCCGCACTGTGGACGGTGGCCGACAACACGCAGTCGATCCTGGCGACCGTCCAGCAGGTGGATCGGATCATCCGGCAACTCGGGGCCTTTCCGTCGGTGAAGGGAACCGCGGCCGGCGGGATGATGGACGACATCAACCGGATCGCCGGATCGCTGAACGCCGCCGCCACGGCGCCCGGGGCCAGCCTCGACGCGGTCAACCGCATCCTCGGACCCATCGTCAAGCTGACCAACGCGACCTCGGGGCACACCGACGTCGCCATCTCCCAGTTCGCGATCGGCGCCTTCGACGATCCGAATCATCGCGGTGACCCGGGTTCGCGGCTCCCCGATGTGCGCGACTGGGAGCAGTTCGTCGGCTCGTTGTCGCTGACGCTGATGCGATTGCGGCAGCACGTCGAACCGAGGGCACCACGATGAGCGCGCGACCCGACCTGGTGGAGACCGGTGCGCGCGGCATCGTCTCCGCGGTGCGATGGGGGCGGCGTCGGCGCAACTGGTTGTCGGTACTGGGTCTTCTGACGATCCTCGTCGTCGGGGTGGCCTACCTGCTGGTCGACACTCTCCAACGCGATCCGACCACGTCGAACATCCGCGTCGAGGTCGAACTCGCGCAATCCGGTGGGCTGCTGCCGAATCAGGACGTCACTCTGCGCGGCGTGCCGGTCGGTCGGGTCGACGCGGTGCGCATCGACGATGACGGAGTGCGCGTGGTCGCCACCATCGACGCAGGGATCAAGATCCCGGCCGACGGGGAGGTCCGGGTGTCGAGCCTGTCGCCGGCAGGTGAGCAGTTCCTCGACTTCCAGCCGTCCAGTGATTCGGCTCCGTTCCTCACCGACGGGACGGTCGTCGAGGAGAAGCGCACCACCACTCCGGTGCCGATGGCCACGTTGCTGGAGAGCATGGATCCGGCTCTCGCGCAGATCGACACCGAACAGCTGACGCTCATCATGAACGAGCTGGGCACCGGGGACGAAGGGGCGCAGAAGCTCCGCGACATCGTGCGGGGTGGGACCTTCCTGGTGTCCACTCTGGATTCGGTGCTGCCGCAGACGGTCAACGTGATCAGGACGAGCAAGGTCGTGCTGACCACGCTCGCCGACACCGCCCCTGGTCTGCGGGCAACCGCGGGCAACCTCGAATCCTCCCTCGCTGGTGTGGGTTCCATGGATGGCGGTCTACGGCGGATGCTCGACCAGACACCGGCAACCCTGCGCGGCGTCGACGGATTGTTCGACGACAACTCGCCGACAATGGTGCAGCTGCTCGGCAACCTGGTGACGGTGTCGCAGATGGCGTACCTACGTACACCGGCACTGCGCGAGTTCTTCTTCCCGACACAGCGATCCGGGTCAGCCCTCGACGCGATCAGCACCGCCTTCCGCGACGGCGGCCTGTGGGGCAGCGTCGACGTGTTCCCTCGTGTGCCCTGCGATTACCACCTGCCGCGGGCGGCTCCGTCGCGGCCGGACTTCCCGGAGCCGTTCCTGAACACGCACTGCAAGGACACCGAACTCCTCGTCCGCGGTGCCGGCGCCGTACCGCGACCGCCCGGAGATGACACCAACCTGCCGAAACCGGGGAGCGACCCCCATGCCCGGACCAATCCGACACCGCGTGGACCGCAGACCATTCCGACACCGTTCGGTGGTCCGGACATCCACTTCAACTAGACCGCCCGCATCCGACCGAGAGGTGAGACCGTGAGCACCACGACGAGCAAGACGACCGAGACCAGGAACACCGCACCCAAGGGCAAGGACGTCGTCAAGAAGTCGCCTGTGCGCGGGGGCAAGGCGCGTCGAGCACGCAGTGAATCAACGGTGGGCGAGGCCTCCACCGGCACCGTCTCCGCTGACACCGCCTCGACCGACACCGGCCTGGAGACCACCGAGATCGAGGTCAGGGATGCCGGGACTTCCGAGGCGACCGACGCGCCTGCCTCCGCCGACAAGGAGACGCGGACGGAGAGTACCGCCGCGACCAAGACCACGGGGCGTCGTCGTCCGGTGATCCGGGAGGGACGACTGGCAAGTCTGCTCCGGCCCCGCCGGGTCGTCGCGATACTGGCGATCGTCGCGCTGCTCGCCGGTGGTGGCTACGCGGGGTGGAAGCTGTACGAGAACCACGCGGTCAACCAGGCCGAGCAGCAGGCGGTGGCCACCGCCAAGGACTATGCGGTGACGCTGACGAGCATCGACTCCGGCAGCATCGACCAGAACTTCACCGACGTCCTCGGCGGCGCGACCGGCGAGTTCAAGGACATGTACTCGCGGTCGAGCAGTCAGCTCAAGCAGATGCTCGTCGACAACAAGGCCACCAGCAAGGGCGTCGTCATCGACGCGGGCGTGAAGTCGGCGACCGCCGATCGGGTCGTGGTGATGGTGTTCGTCGACCAGTCGATCACCAACAGCGCCAGCCCCGAACCGCGTGTCGACCGTAGTCGGGTGCTGATGACCATGGACAAGGTCGACGGCCGCTGGCTGGCGAGCAAGGTGGATCTGCCCTGACGGTCGCCGGGCAGTACCCGACTGTGTCAGCGTCGGGACCCCGGCGGGTCCCCGGCCGGGCGTAGCGCCCAGGACGGAACCCAGTGCGTCACCTTCTCCTGCCGGTCCTTCGCGGTGATGGTGTAGGTGACCTTGCCGTACCAGGCACCCCATTCGTCGCGCCCCCATTCGGTGAGAACGCCGAGGTGGACCGACCTGATCTGCAGGCCCTCGGGGTTGTACTCGCCGGTGAAGTGGGGTGCGTTGGGGTATAGCGCACCCAGATCGATCAGCACCGCCTTGTGCCCGACCCGCACGAACGCCGGCCGTTGTGGTTGGCCGTTGTCCCCGCCAATCCACTTCATGCCCACCCCGGAATTATCGCACGTATGTTCGAGCGATGGCAGTGGGGTGGCCGGTCGTCTTGCCGGCGAGGTGACCTCGATACGCGGCGTCCTCGCTGCGCTCGGTCGTCGCTACTCGGCCGGCGACGGGGACGCCACGTCACCTTGGCTACATCTGCTGGTTGAGTAGGCGCGGAGCTTGCGACGGGCCGTATCGAAACCACTCGGCACTTCACACTGTGGAGTTGTCAAAGATCGAACGCGGTCCCGGCTGATCGCCGGGTGCGGAAGGTGCTGCGCGTGAGTTTGTGGGTCAGGCGGCGTCGTCGAGGCGCATGGTGCGGCGGTTGTAGGCGGGGAGCGGGCGGCGGCAGGGGTCGATGTCTGCCGGCGGGATGAGCCAGGGGTGGCGGTCGAAGCCGATCATGATGTCCCAGCCGTTGTGGTGGACCTGGGTGTGGCAGCGCTGGCAGAGCAGGCAGCCGTTGTCGAGGTCGGTATCACCGTCGTCGGACCAGTGCTGGATATGGTGAACCTGCGTATGTGACGGCGGCGCACCACATTTGATGCAATTCTCGTCGCGGATGATGATCGCCTTGCGCAAGTGCGTCGGGAACAGTCGTCGTTCACGACCCATCTCGAGTGGCACTGTCTCGCCGTCGATGATGACCTCGATCAGGGTCCCGTCGCACGACAACTGCTTCGCAACTGCCCGCGTGACCGATCCGGTCCAGGGTAGGGATGCCGGATCGGCACCTTCGGCGGGGATGGTCAGGATCGTCTGGGCTCGCGGTATCCCGATGGTGTCCATCGCCGCACCCACTGCGGCTTGGTCCAGTAGCACGTCGAGGGCATCGGCGCGGATCTGCGTTGCCGAGCGTCGATCGGGGGAGCCGTCGGGTTCGGGACGCGGCATGGAGCGTTCGTCGATCATGGCGATGAACTTCTCGCCCACGGACTGCGTGACGTCAGCTTGGATTTCGACACGGCCTTCGTCGGTGATGTTGTGGGACAGCGTGTTCAGGGTTCGGTCGTCGCACGCGGGAATGCCGCCCTCGGTGTCGGCAATGGTGTTGCCGATGGCGTGGGCATGCTTCTGTATCTCGGCGGGTGTGGCACCCGACAGGGCCTGGGCGAGGAGTTCGGTCTCATGATCGACGCGATCGTCGTCGGAAAATGTTGTGGGCGAGCGATTCTCGATGGTCACCACGCCGCGGACGATGGCATCGACGATCTCGCCGGAGAGTCTCCCATCGGCAGCGCAGGCCTCGACCTTGCTCAGAGTGCCGAGGGCGGCGGCGATGCGGGTGGTGCGAGCGGCTACTGCGGGCGGGAGGCCCATCTCGATCAACAGTCGCTTGAGGGTCGAGCCTGTTTTCTCCGCGACGTGCAGATCAGCGAGCTTGGCTGCGTGTGTGCCGATTCGGTGATCGGCGAGGTTGCGCAGCAAGATCCACCGGCTGAGCTGCGCGTGCGTCTCGATGCCGGTGGGGTCGTCGGTGGGTGGGGTGATCTCGACGAGTTGGTCGAGGATCTGGTCGAGCGGAGTCGTGTGGGTGGCGATCATGGCGGGAGCCGTCCCTCTCGTGGGGCGCGGTTGGATGGGACCGTCGTCGACTACTGCTCCGTCATCAATTTCTGTGCTTTCAGTTGTACAGCGGTGGTCTGACAAAACGCTTCTGGCGCCGGAGTTGGTCAATCGCCCCAGTCGTCTGGGCTGTCTACCTGCACCGATGGCGTTCACCGGCTCGGCGCGTCGAGGTGCACACCTCAATCGGGTCTCCGGCCTGCGAACCGGGTCCGCCCGTGTGAATATGGTCAGAACACTGTGGAAAGTGCAGGTGACGCCGATGAAGGATCGTTTTGTTGGTTGCATCGTGGGGGGTGCGGTCGGCGACGCGCTCGGGGGATCGGTCGAGTTCATGTCTCGCTCGGCCATCATCGAGCGGTTCGGCCCGTCGGGGATCACCTCCTATGCGCCGGCGTACGGCGGCACCGGAACCATCACCGATGACACCCAGATGACCCTCTTCACGGCCGAGGGATTGCTGCGCGCGTGGCTGCGGGATTGCGATGGCGGTATCTCCTGTTTTGCGGCAGCAACTGCGCGCGCGTATCTCCGATGGTTCATCACGCAAGGCGAACATCCCCGGCACGGCGTGCTGCCGATGGGGGAGCGCACCAGCTGGTTGACGGGTCACCGAGAACTGCACAGCCAACGCGCCCCCGGCAACACCTGCCTGAGTGCACTGCGTTCCACGACGCGCCCGGGAACCCCGGCCGACAATGACAGCAAGGGTTGCGGCGGAGTCATGCGGGCCGCGCCGGTCGGGTTGTTCGCCTCACGTGCGGAGTGGTCGGCGGTCGGCACCTTCGACCTCGGGACCGCGATCGCCGCATTGACCCACGGACACCCGTCGGGGTCGCTGACCGGTGGTGTTCTCGCGGTGATGGTCCGCGAACTCGTCGAAGGCGCCACGCTCGACGAGGCGCTCGCGGCGTCGAAGGACATCCTGCGGACCAAGTCGCAGCACGAGGAGACCTTGGCCGCCATCGAACTCGCCGAACGGCTCGCGTCCGACGCCCTCGCGCCCGAGGAGGCGATCTCCCGACTCGGCGAGGGCTGGGTGGCGGAGGAAGCGCTCGCGATCTCGATCTACTGCGCGCTCGTCGGAAGCGACTTCGAAGCGGCCGTCGTGCTCGCCGTCAACCACGACGGCGACTCGGACTCGACCGGGGCGATCACCGGCAACCTGCTCGGCGCGCGCGACGGCATCGGAGTCGTCCCGGGGCGGTGGCTCGAGCAGCTCGAACTTCGCGGCGTCATCACCGAGGTGGCCACCGACCTGTACGACTTCGCCGACTGGGAACTCGATGCTCCGATGTCGGAGAGGTACGCGGGGCTGCAGGTGGCGGGCTGAGTCGAGAGTGGGTCACCGGGCCTTCGTGGCAGTGAGAATGGTTGTGGGTGATTGATCGTGTTTGGGTCTGACCTGCTTCGTGGCTGACGGTGCTGTCTTGGACGAGATTTGTCGTCCCGGCGGTCGGTCATCTACGAAACCCTGACCTGTGAGGGCCGGGGCGGGTGTGACCTGATTAGGACCGTGTCTGGCTGCTGGGCCGTGACTCTTCACTGTCCTGTCCACCCGCCCCGGTGAGGTCATCCCACACATCAGTGAAGGAGACATCACCACGATGACCCCAACCACGAGCACCACGCAACCGCTAGTACTTGGCGTCGACACCCATCAACGCCGCCACCACGCCGCCCTCGTCACCGCCGAGGGCCGCCTGCTCGCCGATCACGAGTTCCCCGCCACCAGCACTGGCTACCACC